>JASHWO010000292.1 GCA_030044045.1 Acidimicrobiales bacterium | reverse complement strand
CGCCGGAGGCGGCGGACCGGTAGGCGGCCTCCACCACGGCGTGGGCGGCCAGCGCGTCGGGGAAGCCGGGGGCCGACGGGGGCGGCGCCTGGCCCCGGACGGCCAGCGCCCACGTGCGGTCGGCCACGTACTGGTAGAAGAGGAAGTCGCGACGGGCCAGGCCCATCCCGGCGAAGGCCCGCTCGCGCATGGCCCCGAGGTCGGGCCGCTCGGCGGGCCGGCCCGGGAGCTGGACCAGTAGCGAGTCCTCGGGGGCACCGACGATGAAGTCGGAGGTGAGCTCTACTGACGCCTGCTCGAAGAACACCTCCAGCCGGCGCTCCTCCCGCCCGACCACGCCGTTGAAGACGGTCACCAGGTTGCCCAGGACCCCGCTCTCGTGCTCGACGGTCAGGACCGCCGTGTCCTCCACGCCATAGCCGAAGGCGTGGCGGGTCCGGGCGAAGACCCGGCGGGCCGGGCCGAACGTCCAGAGCAGCAGGTCGACGGCGTGGATGGAGTGCTCCAGCAGGGCGCCGCCGCCGGCCTGCGCCGGGTCCTCCCGCCACGAGCTGTGGCCGGCCACGAAGTCGGTGGTGGGGAAGAACTGGTCGTCGCGCAGGGTGTAGGCCATCGGCGCCCCCCACGTGCCCCCGGCCACGGCGTCCACCAGGTGGTGGTAGAGGGGGTGGAAGCGCGACTGGAACCCGACCTGGGCCGCCACCCCGGCGGCTTCGACCGCCGCGCAGACCCGCTGGACCGAGGGGAAGTCCGGGCACAGGGGCTTCTCGCACATGACGGCCTTGCCGGCCGAGACCGCCCCGACCACCAGGTCGGCGTGGAAGCGGGTCGGGGTGCAGATCATCACCGCCTCGACGGACGGGTCGGCCAGCACCTCTGCGGGGTCGGCGGTGAGCCGCCCGAACGGGCAGTTCCGGTTGGCCGCCTCCCTTCCGGCACGGTCCGGATCGGCGGCCACCACCGGCTCCACGATGCCGTCCTCGGCCAGCTTGGCCAGCCCGTCGGCGTGGATCTGGCCGTTCGACCCGCAGCCGATCAGGCCCAGGCGGACGGGTTCGTCGACGGTCGGCACGTGCGGTCAGCTCCCGGTGGCGGTGGCGTGGACGGCGGCGGTGGGCCGGCCGGTGGCGGCGTGGCTGGGCATGCGGCATTTCACCACACCCGGCGCCGGCGCGCCGATCCGGAGACGCCCGGAGGTCGCCGCGCGCCGGGCGCGCCGGGGCGTCACTTCGGGTCGGTCGGCGGGAGGCCGAGCGCCGCACGTACCGCACCGGCGAATGTCAGGTCGGCGCGGAGCGAGGACTGCACCGGAGACAACGGGTCGGTTGGATCCCCTGTATGCCCGAGCTCCTCGACGATGCGGTGTTCGTGGCCGATCAGGCGACGGACGCCGGGCTCGACGGACGGCGGCCAGCGTTGGCCCTGCAAATCCTTGGCGAAGGCTTGGGACGCCGACCGGAGGACGGACGCACTGCCCGGGAGTGAGGAATTGAACCTGTTGATCGCCACGTCGAGCGGTAGCACGTCACGGAGGTACTGCCGGCCGGCACCGGTGACGAAGTGTTCGGCGAACGCGTCGTTCTGAAAAGGCCCCGGACTGATCGCGATCCCGTTTGGTGATACGAGAGCGCTCTCGTCGTCTGCCTGAACGGTTGGGGTCTGATTGTCCACCTTTACCGAATGAAACGTAACGAGCTGCATTCGTGGGTACATCAGGTCACTGCAGCCTTTACTGCTACTGGGATCCTCTTGAAGGATCTGGGCCTCAACGAACGTGCTCGTGCACGTACCCGGCGAACCCGGTCCCTGGATTACAGACGGCGTCGGCGGAAGCATGGGCTCCGTGTCCTGCGCTCATCACGCCAAGGGTTGGTACTGCCACCGAGGCGACGACCATGAGCGCGCACGTCGCGGTGGCATTCACCAAGAACATCGACACCATGCCAAGGGTACGAACGGCCACTGGCGAGCAGGTCCAGTGGTAGGCACCTTGCAAATATATTGCACCAGACGTCAGGGCGAGGTCAGCGTGGGTCGAGCATCCCGGTGGCATCCAGCAGGTGGTGGTGCGCCTCGTGGATGCCGAAGCAGGCCAGGCCCCGGACGGTGAGCCGGTCCAGGCCGTCGCGCATCGCCGTCCGTGTCCAGTCCGGTCCCCGGCAGCCGGCGACGACGGCCTGGAAGCGGGTCGCCTGTGCTGCCAGGTCGTCGGCCAGCGCTTCCACGCCAAGGCGGTTGTAGGCGGCCCGCTCCTCTGCTTCGAGGTGGAGCCACGGGACGCTGGGGTTGTCCTCGGCCACCGCCAGGAGGATCCGGTCGCCGAAGACCCGGAGCATGTCCCGGGCGTGGGCGCCGTACTGGATGGGCGACCAGTGCCCGGGCGCGGGGCTCCTCCGGAGGAAGGCGTCGTCCGCCTGGGCCAGGAAGCTCCGCCACGCGGCGGCCGATGTCAGGGCCAGGGCACCAAGCGTTCCCGGTGGCAGCGCGGCCGGGTGCTGGTGGCACTGAGGGCACGGGTCACGCTGGATGCGGATCCACTCCCACCCCTCGGCGTGGGTGGCTCGCGGGCCGGTCATACTGCCGTCGCCGTCGGCAGGTCGGCGTGGGCCCGCACGGCGTCGCCGAAGGCACTGACGAGGGGGTGGACCGAGCTCGGGTCCGAGGACAGCTCCGGCTGGAACAGGGTGCCCACGAAGAAGGGGTGTCCCGACAGCTCGGCCACCCGGGCCTCCCCGGTGTCGTCGCGCCCGCTGACGACCAGGCCGTGGGCCTCGAGCACCGGCTCGTAGCGCTGGTCGAGGCCGAAGCGGCAGAAGAAGCGCTCGGTGGTGGGCCCCGCCCCCATGGCCGACGCCGCCACCGTGTCCCCGGCGATGACCACGGTCGCCTCCTCGCCGAAGAGCTTGCAAGCCAGCGGCGCCACCAGCAGCTCGGCGGCCTCGGGGTGGGACTCGGCGTGCTCGGCGTCGGGCAGGCCGCACACGTTGCGGGCCAGCTCGAGCAGCATGTGCTGGAAGCCGCCGCAGGTGCCCAGGAACGGGATCCGGGAGGTCCGGGCCGCCTCGATGGCCAGCAGCACCCCGTGACGATGGAGGTAGGGACTGCCGGGGACCACCCAGATCCCGTCGAAGCCGGCCAGGTCGCCGGTCGAGTCGATGGTGGCGCTGGCCATCCAGTAGGCCTCGATCGGCTCGGCGCCGGCGGCGGCCAGGGCGTCGAGGAGCAGGGGGATTCGCCGATGGGCCTCGACCGTCGGGGAGCGGTCGCCCACCAGCGCCAGGCGGGGCGGGTGCGGGATGTCGATCATGGGCACAGCATGCGCTCTGGGTTAGCACAACGTCCAACGATTCTTCGCTATGTCGACATCAGATTTTCTAATGACATACTGGGCCGGTGGAACTGCGTGACCTGCGGACCCTCGTCGCCGTGGCCCGTTCGGGCTCGTTCACGGCAGCGGCCGCCGAGCTCGGCTACACCCAGTCGGCGATCTCCCAGCAGATTGCCGCGCTGGAACAAGAGGTGGGCCAGCAGCTCCTCGAACGCCGCCCCGTCCGGCCCACGCCGGCAGGGCGGCGCCTGGTCGAGCACGCCGGCCGGATCCTCCTGCGCGTCGACGTGGCCCGAAGCGAGCTGGCCCGGGTCGACGGCGTCGAGCGGGAGCTGCGCGTCGACGCCTGTCCCCTGGCGGCGCCGGCCGCCCTCGCCGGCAGCCTGCGCCAGCTCCGCCGG
>JASHWO010000291.1 GCA_030044045.1 Acidimicrobiales bacterium | reverse complement strand
GCCGGGGTCGTCGAGACCGACCCGGGTGCCCCCCTGGAGGGTCGGTTGTGGACGGTGCTGCAGGAGCTCCGTGCGCTCATCGGCGAGCTCCGTCCCGACGTGGTGGTGGTGGAGCGGGTCTTCTTCCAGGTGAACGCCCGCACCGCCATGTCGGTGGGGCAGGCCAGCGGGCTGGCCCTGGTCGCTGCCGCCGAGGCCGGCTGCCAGGTGGTGCAGTACACGGCCAACGAGGTGAAGCAGGCGGTGGTGGGCTACGGCAGCGCCACCAAGGACCAGGTGCAGCGGATGGTGGCCACCGTACTGGGGCTGGCCGAGGTGCCCCGACCGCCCGACGCCGCCGACGCCCTGGCCCTGGCCGTCTGCCACCAGACCACGCTGCCGCTGCGCCGGGCGGTCGACCGCGCGCTCGCCGGGCCAGGAGGCACCACGGCCGGTGTGGGGGTGGGGCCCCACGCACCGGAGGAGGCCGCCATCAGGGAAGGCCGCAGTGGGGCCCCGGCCGGGCCAGGAGGCACGGCATGATCGGGTCGTTGCGGGGGACGCTGGCGGCTCGGACGGGAGCCGGCGAGGTGGTGATGGAGGTCGGCGGGGTGGGCTACCGGGTGGCGGTCACCACCGGCACCGCGGCGGGGCTGGGCTCGACGGGGTCGCCGGTCTTTCTCCACGTCCACACCCACGTCCGGGAAGATGCCATCGTCCTCTACGGCTTCGCCCACGACGACGAGCGACGGTGCTTCGAGGCGTTGCTCGGCGCCCACGGAGTGGGGCCGGCCTTGGCTCTGGCCGTGCTCTCGGTGCTCTCCCCGGCCGCCCTCTCGACGGCGGTGCTGGAGGACGACGTGGCAACGCTGTGCGCCGTCCCCGGCGTGGGCCGCAAGACCGCTGCCCGCCTGCTGATCGACCTGAAGAGCCGGCTGGAGCTGCCCGACTTCTCGTCCGCCCCGGTCCCGGCCGGCAGCGGCGGGGCCTCGGCCCGGGTCGAGGCGCGGGCCGCCCTGGCCGAGCTGGGCTACGGGCCCGACGAGATCCGCGCCGCCCTCGACGGGCTGCACGAGGACGCCGGGGTGGAGGAGCTGTTGCGGCTGGCCCTGCGGGAGCTGGCGGCCCGGTGACCCCGTCGGCCCGGCGGGAGGTGCTGGCCCCGGCCGGGCCGGGCAGTACCACGGCCGGCGTGGGGGTGGGGCCCCACGCACCGGAGGAGGCCGGGGTTGGGGCCCCGGCCGGGCCGGGCAGAGCGGTGGACCCGGCGGCGGGACCGGTGGAGGAGGTCGAGGAAGCCGGGCTCCGGCCGCGCTCGCTGGCCGAGTTCGTGGGCCAGTCCCAGCTCGTCGAGCACCTGGGCATCGTGCTGGAAGCCGCCCAGCGGCGGCGCCAGCCGGTGGACCACCTGCTCTTCGCCGGTCCGCCCGGGCTGGGCAAGACCTCACTGGCCGGGATCGTCGCCGCCGAGATGGGGGTGGGCTTGCGGGTGACCTCCGGCCCGGTGCTGGTGCGGGCCGGGGATCTGGCTGCCCTGCTGACCGACCTCCAGGAGGGCGACGTCCTGTTCATCGACGAGATCCACCGGCTGTCCCGCTCGGTGGAGGAGATCCTCTACCCGGCCATGGAGGACGCCAAGCTCGACATCCTGATCGGCAAGGGTCCGACGGCCCGGTCGATCCGGCTGGACCTGCCCCGCTTCACCCTGGTGGGGGCCACTACCCGCACCGGGCTGGTCTCGGGCCCATTGCGGGACCGGTTCGGCTTCGTGGGCCGGCTCGACCTCTACCAGCCGGTGGATCTCCAGGCCATCGTCGAGCGGTCGGCCCGCATCCTCGGGGTGCGGGTGGACCCCGAGGGCGCGGCCAGCATCGCCGAGCGCTCCCGGGGCACCCCGCGCCTGGCCAACCGGCTGCTCCGGCGGGTGCGGGACTTCGTGGAGGTCCGGGGCGACGGGGTGGTCACCGGCCGGGCCGCCCGAGAGGGGCTGGAGGTGTTCGGCGTGGACGAGCTGGGCCTGGACAAGGTGGACCGGGCCATCCTCGACGCCCTGTGCCGGCGCTTCGGCGGGCAGCCGGTGGGGCTCACCACGCTGGCCCAGTGCGTGGGCGAGGAGCCCGACACCATCGAGGACGCCTACGAGCCCTACTTGCTCCAGCAGGGACTGGTGCTGCGGACCCCGCGGGGCCGGGTGGCCACGGCCCGGGCCTGGGACCACCTCGGGGTCACCCCGGACGTGCCGGCGCCCGCCGTCCCGGTCCGTTCCCCGGCCGGCTCCCCGGCCGGCTCCCCGGCCCGGCCCGGCCCGGGGTCGTCACTGTTCTGAGCGGGCCGGCTCCCCGACCCGGCGACGGCCGCGGCCGCGGGCTCGGCGCCCTGTCCCCGGCGCCTCGTCCCGGGCGGCGGCCACTATGGGCAGGTGGACCCGGAAGGTGGT
The DNA here is from genome assembly GCA_030044045.1 of Acidimicrobiales bacterium. The sequence continues at coordinate 6,277 of JASHWO010000291.1, read as the reverse complement.
GGACCAGCCGGGGGAGTCGACGATCTCGATGATGCCGTTGTGGGCGTCGACCACCGACTTGGCGATGGCCAGCCCCAGGCCCGAGCCGGGGATGCCCTGCTCGTTGCTGGAGGCCAGGCGGTAGAAGCGCTCGAAGAGCTGGTCCCGCTCGTGAGGCGGGACCCCGGGGCCGTCGTCGTGCACGTCGAGCCGGGCGTGCTGGTCGAGGGCCAGGACCTGCACCGCCGCCCGCCCCCCGGGCAGCGAGAACTTGATGGCGTTGGAGATGAGGTTGCCCAGGAGCTGGTGGAGCCGGAGCGGGTCGCCGTGGACCGTCACCGGCTCGTCGGCGTGCACCGAGAGGTCGATATGCTGCTCGGCGGCGGCGGCGGCCATGGCGTCGACGGCGTCGCGGGCCAGATCCGACAGGTCGGTGTCCACGAACTGCAGGCGCAGGCCCCGGCCGCGTCCCGGGTCGGTCAGGAGGTCGTCGGCCACGTGGAGGAGCTGCAGCGAGTTCCGGTCGATGGCTCGCAACATGTGGGCCTGTTCCTCGTCGAGGGTGGCCCCGGCCCCGTCGAGCAGGAGCTCGACGAACCCACGGATGGAGGTGAGCGGGGTCCGTAGCTCGTGGGAGACGGTGGCCACCACGTCGTCCTTCATCTGGGTGAGCTGCCGGAGCTGCTGGTTCTGCTCCACCAGGGACTGGGTGACCTCCCGCTGGACGGAGAGCAGCCGCTCCCGCTCGGCTTCCAGCTCGGCCCGCTCGGTGACGTCGGTGGCCACCACCACGTAGCCCACCGGCCGGCCCCCCGGACCCCCGGCGGTGGCCGGCTGGGGCGTGACGACCGCGGTCATGAGGCCGCGGGTGCCGTCGCGCCGCACGAAGCTCCACAGCGGACGGTCGCCGGCGCCGCCCAGCTCCTCGACGGTCGGCTGGCGGCGGGACAGGTCGTCCTCGCCGATGAAGTGGTAGATGGTGCGCCGGCCCACCACCTCGTCGGCGGCGTAGCCGAGCAGGTGCTCGGCCCCGGCCGAGAAGAAGGTCACCAGCCCGTCGGGGTCGACGCCCACCACCGCCGTCTCGGTGGCCGCACGGAGTAGGGAGGCCAGCCGCTCGCGGGCCTCCTCGGCCTGCTCGGCGCCCTGCCGGACCAGGCGGGACTGGGAGGCGATGTCGGCCACGTGGGCGCGTTCACGGCGGACCATGGTCATGACGGTGAAGGACACCACGGCGGCGACCCCGACCGTGATGACCACCATGCGCCACTCGGAGATCGGGTAGGCCGTCCCGCCGACGACCGCCATGGGTACCACCAGGGCGGCCACCAGGGTCAGCAGCCCGACGACCAGGTCCGGGCGCCGGCCGTGGAAGGCGATCCAGACGACCGGGAGCAGGTAGAGGGTGGCCAGCCCCGAGGCGGAGCCGCCCTGGGCGTCCCGCACCAGGGCCACCACCCCCACGAAGCCCACCGGGACCAGCACCAGGGCCCACTGGGGGAGGCGTGTCCAGGGCACGAGCACGGCCGCCGCCGCCAGGGCGAAGAAGAGGGCGCCGGCCACCGCCACCTCGAGCGTGCGGTGGCTGGGGAAAGGAATGAGGCCGGTGAGGACGGCCAGCAACCCGACGGTGCCGAACAGGGGGAGCTGCTGGCGGATGGAGCGGTAGACGTCCTGCCGGCGCGGGACCCGCCCGGCCGCCGCCGGTGCAGGCCCCGCTGCCCCACCGCCTGCCGTCCCGTCCGCCACGACCTGGGGAACCAGGTCGGGCACCGGCTCGGGGTGGGCGTTCACTCCTGGTGCTGCGGCCGGTACCGGTAACCGAACCCGCGCACCGTCTCCAGCGGTGAGTCGTCCGGGCTGTCCCACTCGAGCTTCCGGCGCAACCGCAGCACGGCGTACTTCACCCGGGCCGGGGCCAGGCCCGACGGGTCGTCCCAGGCCAGTTCGATGAGCTGGTCGGCCGAGAGGATCTGCCCGGTGTGGCGGACCAGGGCCGAGAGCAGCCGGTACTCGGTGGGGGTGAGCAGGACCGGCTCGCCGTCCAGTGTCACCTGCTGGTGGGCGAAGTCGATGCGGATGCGGCCGTCGTCGAAGGAGGTCCGGGTGGTCGAGGCGGTGACCTGCCGGCGTCGGATGGCCTGGAGACGGGCCAGGAGCTCCACCCGGCTGAACGGCTTGGTGAGGTAGTCGTCGGCCCCGGCGTTCAGGCCCCGTACCTTGTCCCGCTCCGAGGACCGGGCGGTGAGCACCAGCACCGGCGCGTCGCTCATGTCGCGGATGCGCTCCAGCACCTGCCAGCCGTCGAGATCGGGCAGCCCCACGTCGAGGATCACCAGGTCCGGCCGGCTCTCGTGGAACGCCCGCAGCCCCTCGCGGCCGCTCGCCGCCTCGGCCACCGTGTACCCCTCCCGGCCGAGCAGGGTCCGTAGGAGCTGGCGGATGTCGGCGTCGTCCTCGATCACGAGCACCGTTGTGTCGTCCTCGTGCACCCGTGCCGCCTCCAGCTCAGGGCTCCGGCGACCACCCGCCGGGAACCGCCGTTCCTCCGGCGCGGGATCCTACTGGTGGCCAGGGCTTCGGCCCCCTCATCGACCTCGTCGGCGCGGCCGGCTCCGGGCGGGGCGACGAGGGAGGCGCCGCGCTCACCGCCAGCCCCGTCTGTTGCCGGACCGACCCATCGGTGGCACGGTACGCCGCCGAGGGAGTAGGAGGGTGGCGGTAACGTTGCTGACTGGTTGCGGGGAGTGCTGCCCGGCGTCCGGTCGGGGGCCGTGCCCCAACGGCCGGGCACAGGTTGTATGGTTGCCGTCCTGTGCAACCGCCCGCCTGCACCACGCACGCGACCGGGGATCCGGTCCGATGACGGCAGCCCTCGTGTCGCTGCCGGCGGTGCTGCTCGTCGCCTCGTCGGGTAAGTCGACGGGCAGCGACAGCAGCGTCACCTTCATCATCTTCCTGGTGGTCATCGGGTTGGTGGGCTACTTCCTCCTCCTGCGGCCCCAGCAGCAGCGGGCCCGCCGCCAGCGGCAGCAGCAGTCGGATATCAGCGTGGGGGACGAGATCCTCACCGTGGGCGGCATCGTGGGCACGGTGCTGGAGATCGACGACGAGCGGGTGACCATCATCACCGGGCTCGACCAGTCCGGGGCGCGCGGTGTCGACGGGACCGGCCCCGGCGTCCAGCCGACGCAGCTGGTGCTGGTGCGGAACGCCATCGCCCGCAAGATCGAGCCGACCGTCCCGTCCCAGCCGGACGAGCCGGGCGGCACGGCATCGAGCGGCCATCCCGGCTACGGGGGCATGCCCTCGATCGGTGACGACGACCGCCAGGGGGGCCTGAGGGGGGGCGTGGGCGACGACGCCGACGACCAGGAGCGGACCGACGGGGGGTCCGGGGAGGGCAGGGCGCCGTGAGCCCGCCGTCGTCGCGTGCCCAGGCCCGGCGACAGCGGTCCCTGCTGATCAGCCTCTCCATCGTGGTGGTGGTGGCCTTTGGCGCCTTGGCGGGCACCCTGCTCGCCGGCTGGGCCCCCAAGCTCGGCCTGACACTGGCCGGCGGCTTCTCGGTGGTGTACCAGCCGGCCAAGAAGGTGCCCGCCTCCGAGCTGAACGAGGTGGTCACCATCCTCTCCAACCGGGTGAACGGGCTGGGGGTGTCCGGGGCCACAGTGGGCACCCAGGGCAACGAGATCGTGGTGTCGGTGCCGGGGGTCAAGGACGCCCAGCACGTGCTGAAGACGATCGGCCAGACCGCCCAGCTCTACTTCCGCCCGACCCTCTGCTACGCCCCCCCCTACAGCAAGTCGGCGGCCGACAAGCGCTCGACCACGACGACGACGGCGCCCTCCACCCCGTCGACCACTGCCGACGTGACCCCGGCGCTGCCCACCGCCTGCACAGCGCACTACCAGCTCGTGACCTCGAACCTGACCGGCACGGCGGGGAGCTCCACAGGAGTCCGCTACGACGTCGGCCCCACACCCTCCCTGGCCGCCTACAAGAGCACGCCCGCCACACGGGACACACCGAAGCAGACGGTGCTGTTGCCCGGGCTGCGCAGCGGGAGTACAGGCGACCGCTACCTGCTGGGCCCGGCGGAGCTGGACGGCACGGCGGTGCACAAGGCCACGGCCGAGCAGACAACGCTGGGCAAGTGGGTGGTCGACATGTCCATGACCTCCTCTGGCCTGACCGGTTGGAACACCATGGCCAAGAAGTACTTCCACGAGGTGATCGGCATCGAGCTGGACGGGGTGGTGCAGTCGGCACCGCTCACCCTGCCCACAGCCACCGCCTTCACCACATTCTCCAGCGTCCAGATCTCGGGCACATTCACCCAGCAGGAGGCCCAGACACTGGCCCTGGCCCTGAACTACGGGTCGCTGCCGGTCAAGCTGACCGAGCTCACCACCCAGACCGTCTCGCCGACGCTGGGCTCGGCCGCTCTCGACGCCGGGCTGGGTGCCGGCATCGCCGGGCTGCTATTGGTGCTGCTCTACACCATCTTCTACTACCGCCTGCTGGGCATCGTGGTGCTGTCGGGGCTGGCCGTCACCGCGGCGCTGCTCTGGTCGATCATCTCGCTCCTGGGCCACACCGCCCTGGCGCCGAGCTTCGACCTGGCCGGCGTGACCGGCATCATCGTGTCCATCGGCATCACGGTGGACTCCTATATCGTCTACTTCGAACGGTTGAAGGACGAGACCCGGTCGGGCCGGACCGTCCGCACCAGCGTGGACCGCGGCTTCCGCAGCGCCTGGCGTACCGTGCTGGCCGCCGACACCGTGTCCTTCGCCGCGGCGGTGATCCTCTACCTGGTGGCGGTGGGCGACGTGAAGGGCTTCGCCTTCTTCCTCGGCCTCTCCACCCTGGTGGACGTCGTCATGACCTACTTCTTCACCCGGCCGCTGGTGAGCCTGCTCGGGCAGAACGAGCGCCTGACCGAGGCCCGGGGGATCGGGGTGGCCCGCGGCCTGGCCGTCGGCTCGGGGGCTGAGGCATGAGCCCGTTCGAGCAGAACTTCGAGGAGCTCCGCGGCGTGGAGATCCCGGGGAAGGGGCAGACGGTGCCCGAGGAGGGGCCCGGCCCGGATCCGGACGGCGACGGCGCGGCCGCCGGCGACGACCTGCCGGACGAGACGGCGCTCGACGAGGAGCGCCAGGAGGAGCTGGCCGAGGAGGAGGTCGAGCGGGAGGCGGTCAAGGTCCGGGCCGAGGCCGGCGGCGGCGGGCCGGGGCCGTTGCGGCGCCTGTACCGGGGGGAGACCTCCTTCGACTTCGTCGGTCGCCGACGGTGGTGGTTCCTCATCTCCTCCCTGGTGATCGTGGCCGGGCTGGTGTCGCTCGGCGTGCGCGGCCTGAACCTGGGCATCGAGTTCAAGGGCGGCACAGCCTGGATCGTCAAGACCAACGTGCTGAGCCAGACGCAGGCCGAGAACCTGGTCACGGCGGCCGGGCTCAGCCAGCCCACCGTGGAGGTGCTGGGCCACGGTGGGGCCAAGACCATCGAGGTGCAGGCCGACCTGAACAGCCTCTCCCCGGCGGCCCGGACAGCGCAGTCGAAAGCAGTGATCGACGCCCTGGCCAAGGGGGCCCATGTCTCGCCCACAACAGTCTCGGTGACACACGTGGGGCCGACCTGGGGCAGCCAGGTGACCCAGCGGGCCGTCGTGGCCCTGATCGTGTTCCTGGCGGTGGTGGCCGTCTACATCAGCATCCGGTTCGAGCCGAAGATGGCCGTGGCCGCCTTCGTCGCCCTGCTGCACGACCTGCTGGTCACGGCCGGCGTCTACTCCCTGGCCGGTTTCCAGGTGACCCCGGACACGGTCATCGCCGTCCTGACCATCCTGGGGTACTCGCTCTACGACACGGTGGTGGTGTTCGACCGCGTCCGCGACAACTCGAAGGGCTTCGGCGCGTCCGGGCGCATGACCTACTCCGAGATGGTCGACCTCTCGATGAACCAGACCCTGGCCCGGTCGATCAACACCTCCCTGGTGGCCATCCTCCCAGTGCTCTCGGTGCTGCTCATCGGGGCCCAGCTCCTCGGAGCCAACACCCTGCAGGACTACGGCCTGGCCCTCACCGTGGGGCTGCTCAGCGGGGCCTACTCCTCGATCTTCATCGCCTCCCCGGTCCTGGCCGTGCTGAAGGAGCGGGAGCCGCGCTACGTCACCATCCGCCAGCGTCTGGAGGCCCGGGGCGAGCGCGTCGGGCTGCTCACCCCGGCGGCGGCGGCCCTGGCCGCGGCCGGCACCGGCGGCGGGGGGGGCGGGGGCTCTTCCCGGCCGGCCAAG
>JASHWO010000290.1 GCA_030044045.1 Acidimicrobiales bacterium | reverse complement strand
CAGCCCGTGGCCGGTCACCACGCAGACCGCGGTGGCCCGGGCCGGGATCCCCGCTTTGAGCAGGCCGGCCACCGAGGCGGCCGAAGCGGCCTCGCAGAACACCGACTCCTGCTCGGCCAGGAAGCGGTAGGCGGCGAGGATCTCCTCGTCGGTGACGGCGTCGATGGCCCCCCCGGACTCCGACGCGGCGGCGGTGGCCGGGTACCAGCTCGCCGGGTTGCCGATCCGGATGGCGGTGGCCACCGTCTCGGGATTCTCGACCGGGTGACCGAGGACGATGGGCGCGGCGCCGGCGGCCTGGAATCCGAGCATCCGCGGCAGTTTGGTCGAACGCCCGACCGCCTTGTACTCGAGGTACCCCCGCCAGTAGGCGGTGATGTTGCCGGCGTTGCCCACGGGGATGCAGTGGACGTCCGGCGCGTCGCCGAGCACGTCCACGATCTCGAAGGCCCCGGTCTTCTGGCCCTCGATGCGGTGGGGGTTGACCGAGTTGACCACGGTCACCGGTGCCCGGCTCGGAAGCTCGCGGACGATGGCCAGCGCCTGGTCGAAGTTGCCCCGCACCTGAAGGACCCGCGCCCCGTGGACGAGCGCCTGAGCGAGCTTGCCCAGGGCGATGTGGCCCTCGGGGATGAGCACGGCGCAGGTGAGCCCGGCCCGGGCGGCGTAGGCGGCGGCCGAGGCCGAGGTGTTGCCGGTCGAGGCGCACACCACCGCCTTGGCCCCCTCCTCCACCGCCTTGGAGATGGCCACCGTCATGCCCCGGTCCTTGAAGGACCCGGTGGGGTTGGCCCCCTCCACCTTCAGCCAGACCCGGCCGCCGACCCGTTCGGAGAGCCGGGGGGCCGGCACCAGCGGGGTGCCCCCCTCCAGCAGGGTCACCACCGGGGTGGCCGGGCCCACCGGGAGCAGGTCCCGGTACTCCTCCACCACCCCCCGCCAGCCCGCGCCCACCGTCACTCCTCGGGGCCGGCGGCGGCCACCCGGAGCACCCCGCCCACCCGGTCGACCGCGTCGAGCCGTTGCAGGTCGGCAATGGTGGCCTGGACGTCGCCCTCTCGGGCGGTGTGGGTGAGGAAGATGAGGCGGGCCTCCCGGCCCAGCCCCACCTGCTCCATCGTCCGGATCGACACGCCGTGGTCGCCGAAGACGGTGGCCACCGCGGCCAGCACCCCCGGGCGGTCCTCCACGTCGAGGCTCAGGTAGAAGGCGGCGTGCAGGTCGGCCAGCGGCCGCAGGACGGTGGCCCCCCGCCGGGGCGGCGGGGCGTGGGCGCCCGACCGCAGGTTCCGGCTGGCGTCGATCAGGTCGCCCAACACGGCGCTGGCCGTGGGCGCGCCACCCGCACCCCGGCCGTAGAGCATGAGCTCGCCGGCGTGCTCGCCTTCCACGAACACGGCGTTGAAGGCACCCCGCACCGACGCCAGGGGATGGGTCCGGGGGACCATCGCCGGGTGCACCCGCACCGACAGCTCGGGGCCACCGCCCACCGGCTCGGGACTGCCACCCGGCGGCCCAGCGCTGCCGCCCACCAGCTCGGCCACGGCCAGCAGCTTCACCACGTAGCCCAACCGGTCGGCGAAGGCCACGTCGACGGCCCGCACCCCGGTGATCCCCTCCCGGTGCACGTCGACCCCCAGCACCTCGGCGCCGAAGGCCAGCCCGGCCAGGATGGCCGCCTTGGCCGCGGCGTCGTGGCCCTCCACGTCGGCGGTGGGGTCCTCCTCGGCCAACCCGAGCCGCTGGGCCTCCTCCAGGGCATCGGCGTAGTCCATGCCGTCGTCGGCCATGCGGGTGAGGATGTAGTTCGTGGTGCCGTTGACGATGCCCATCACCCGGAGCACCCGCTCGCCGGCCAGGGACTCCCGTAACGGCCGGATCACCGGGATGGCCCCGGCCACCGCCGCCTCGTAGAGCAGGTCCACGCCGTGGGCCGCCGCCAGCTCGGCCAGCTCGCCGCCGGCCTCGGCCAGCAGCGCCTTGTTCCCGGTGACCACCGGCCGCCCGGCCCGCAGCGCCGCCTCCACCAGGGTGCGGGCCGGGTCCAAGCCGCCGATGAGCTCCACCACCACGTCGACGTCCGGCCGCTCGACCAGCGCCTTGGCGTCGTCGGTCAGGAGGCCCGCCGGCACGCCCGGCGGGCGCGGCCGGGCGAGGTCGCGCACCGCCACCCCGGCCAGCTCGAAGTGCACGCCGGTGCGAACGGCGATGGCCTCGGGCCGGGTGGCCAGCAGCTCGGCCAGGGCGCCGCCGACGTTGCCGCAGCCCAGCACGGCCACCCGCACCGGGCTCGTGTCATGGGCGGCACCGACCATCCGCCCACGGTACTGCCTGGCCGGGGGCCGGTCCGCCGGGCGGCACGGCGGTCAGGCGTCTCCGGCGTCGAGCCGGAGCAGGTCGTCCAGGGTCTCGCCCCGCACCACCATCCGGGCCTGGCCGCCGGAGACGAACACCACCGGCGGGCGGGGCACCTTGTTGTAGTTGGAGGCCATCGAGTACCCGTAGGCGCCGGTCACCGGGGTGGCCAGCACGTCACCCACGGCCAGGTCGGCCGGCAGGCAGGCCTCGGCCACCAGCACGTCCCCGCTCTCGCAGTGCTTGCCCACCACCCGGGCCGCCCGGGGCCGGGGCGCCTCCACCTCGCGAGGCAGGAACGCCTCGTAGCCGCTGCCGTAGAGCACGGGGCGGGGGTTGTCGCTCATGCCCCCGTCCACCGCCACGTAGGTACGGATGCCCGGGAGGTCCTTGACCGTGCCCACCCGGTAGAGGGTGAGGCCGGCGGTGGCCACGATCGAGCGGCCGGGCTCGGCGGTGACCCGGGTTGCCGGCGACACCCCGGCCGCCCGGCAGGCCTCCCGGGCGGCAGCGGCCCACTCGGCCTGGCCCGGCGCCCGCTCGCCGTTCACGTAGGCCACCCCCAGCCCGCCCCCCACCACCAGCTCGGGCAGGTCCAGCGGGGCGAAGAAGCCGCCCAGGACCTCGGCCGCCTGCTCGAAGTGGCCCACGTCGAAGACCTGGCTGCCGATGTGGGCGTGCACCCCCACCAGCTCCACCCCGGGCAGGAGCTCCAGCGCGGCCACCGCCCGGGCGGCGGCCCCGGCGGCCACGGAGAAGCCGAACTTCGAGTCCTCCTGCCCGGTACGCACGAACTCGTGGGTGTGGACCTCCACCCCGGGGGTGACTCGCACCAGCACCCGGGGACGGGGCCGGTCGCCCCGCGGCTCGTCGGTCAGCGTCCCCAGCCGGGCGATCTCGTCGAAGGAGTCCACCACGATCCGCCCGACCCCCACGTCGAGGGCCCGGGCCAGCTCGGCGTCGGACTTGTTGTTCCCGTGGAGCACCAGGCGGCCGGCCGGGACCCCGGCGGCCAGGGCCACGTGCAGCTCGCCCCCGGTGGCGACGTCCAGGCACATGCCCTCCTCGTGGGCCAGCCGGGCCATGGCCCGGCAGAGGAAGGCCTTGGTGGCGTAGGCCACCCCGTCGCCCCAGGCCGCCACCGCCTCCCGGCACCGGGCCCGCAGGTGGCCCTCGTCGTAGACGAAGAGGGGGGTGCCGTAGGTGGCGGCCAGGTCCAGCAGGTCGAGGCCGCCCACCCGCAGGTGCCCGTCGGGGCCGGTGGCCGCGCTGTCGGGGAGCAGGTGCTGCTCGGGCGGGTCGGTGGGGACGGCCATCGGGGGCGAGGATACGGCAGGGGACTGGCGGCAGGGGACTGGGGCCCGGGCGACTACGATCGTCCCCTCTGCCCCAGTAGCTCAGCGGATAGAGCACCGGCCTCCGGAGCCGGGTGCGCAGGTTCGAGTCCTGCCTGGGGCGCCGACCAGTCCTCCGCACGAACCTGTGCGGAACTGGTGCTTTCGCTCGATCCTAAAGGGTCCGAGAACCGAACCGGCACTATCGGGACTGATCGGACGGCGTAAGGGGCATCCCCGAACGGGTGCAGACGTGACGACGGCCGACAGACGGTGGCAGGCTCGTGCCGTGAACAACGGCCGGATCCCCGTGGCCTGACGCCTGTTCGGGAGTGTGCGTACCGGGATCGGTAGCGGTCAGGCGGCGCGGTCGTACTCGTGGACGAGCCCGCCGAGGTGGTGGTGGTGGTGGACCTTGCCGGGGTTGCCGGCCACTGCTGCCCGATGCGGCGGCACCAGGGCAAGCCCACGGTGGGGCCGAGCCCGGTCGTAGTGCTCGACGTACTCACCGAGGACCGCCTCCAAGTGGCGTCTGGAGACCACGAGCAGGTGGTCGAGACAGTCCTCTCGGACCGGGCGAACCCAGCGCCCGGCGAGGGCGTTCGCCTTCGGGGACCGCACCGGGGTGCGGATCACCTCGGCGCCGATCGAGGCGAAGACCTCATCGAAGCAAGCGGTGAACTTGGAATCCTGGTCACAGATGAGGAACCACACCTGACGCCCTGCGTCCTCGATCTCGGCACAGAAGTCGGGTCGCCCAGGGGCCATCGGGGTTGGTGGTGACGCCGAGCCTCTTCAGCTCGCCGACGATGCGCAGGTAGCCCCAGCGGGGGTTCTCCCGGGCGAACCGAGGATCAGCGCCGCTGTCTCTTCTGGTAGGGGAGGGCGACCGGGTCGCCGGTGCGGGTACGTCCAGCGCCGCCGGACGAGGACACGGTGCCAGCGCAAGATGGTCTCGGGAGTGATCAGGGAGCTCGCCCAGCGCTCGCGGGGTACGAGCTTTGCCAACGCCGCGACCAGTGCCCGGTCAGACCAGGAGAAGCGGAGCCGACCGACCTGGCGGCGCGGGACCGCCAGGTGGTGACGGAGCACCAGCATCTCGGTGTCCTCGGCGACGGCATCCATCCGGTGGACGCGGAGGCACTCGACCACGCGACGGACCAGGCGAAAGAGGAAGCTGAGGACCACGGCACGGCAGGATCGTCGCTCCGATCCTGCCTGGTCAAGCCGGCGTCGGTTGTCGGACCCTTCAGGGATTCGTTCCCGCCAGAGGGCACCGGGTTGACAGCACGCGCTCCGAAGCAGCTCCTTGGGTCATCTTTGACCCCGACAAGCGACCACAATGACGGCGTCCCTCTTCGCCGAAGGAGAGATCGTTGGCAACGCCGCTCGAGCGGCCCGAACCATGGGTTCAGAACGGACGCCGGACTTCCCGTGAATGCGGCGGGTTAAGCGAAGGTCTTTTGTTTCCAAAACCTGAAGTCTGCCAGATAGCCACTTCGTCTCCCCCTGACGGCAATAACAGCCGCGACTCGTTCGTAGAAGTGGGCGAGCCGTCGCCCATATCTGGTCGGTGCTCACCGCTCCTCAGCGTCGCTTTTCTCGGTGGTACAAGCCATCAAACCGGAGTAGGCCCACCTGGACACCGACACGAGACAAGGCGGTGGGGCGGACTGTGCCCCCCACCGCCTTGTCTGTACCCGATCGAACTCGACATTGCTTACGACAGCTTGACTGTTGCCGTGAGTGTTCCTCCTGTGATTAAGGTCTTAATCCCTGTGCATCTCGCGTTCGTTGGCGTCACCGTCGGCGCCGTGAGCGTCACCGTCTTCTCGTAGGTCCCTGATGTTGTTGATCTGTACTTCAGCTTAATAGACGTACCCAAATGGATGGTGCATGTTGTCCCGCCTATCGCTGTATATATTAACGTAAAGGATACCGAAGTTCCGAGCGTAAGATGTGTATCCGTTACGACTGTGGAACCTGAAGAAAATGTGTTGAGCCATCCGGTTCCAGAAAGCCCGATTGTCCATGTCGATGTGCAATGGATGTGATCGCTTACCAGTGTTGTGCATGTGCCTTTCCCACCTCCCAGGTGCATGTGTGTGGTGAAGATGAACTTCACGGTGACTGTGCCGGTCGGAGCAGATGCCCCTGCCGTACCACCTCCAAGCAGTGAGACGCCGCCTACTGGGATCAGCAGCGCTGCGCTCACACCGAGAAGACGGAACGTTCGTAGTTTCATGAACTCTGCCTCCTATTCGCAAATATCTACACGTTTATTCTAAAAGTGCTTGGATAGCGGGGTCCACCCCCTGTTCGAGAACCGCGCGTACCATGGGGAATTCCAACGAGCGACCCCTCCCCGAACGATGACCCCGCGTCCTTCGCGGAGCTGACTACGGCAGTCGTCCATCTCGAAGCACGCATCGGCGAGATGGCCGAGCGGTACGGGTTCCGGCTCCACGTCGTGTGACGGGTCCCGTCGCGGGCGCCTCCGTCAGCACCGTCTCCGACCAACCCCACCGTCGCGGGCACGCCGCACCAGCCGGGCCGGCGCGCCGGGCGGCCTACCCTCCCGGGTTGGCGATCCAGCCGGGCGAGACGGTGGCGGCGCCCCGGGCCACGGCGGCGCCGATGTAGTTCCGCTGGGCCTCGATGGTCCCGGCCCCGATGCACAGCCCCCGGATGTCCCGGTAGGCCCGCTCCAGCGGGTACTCCCGGCTGTAGCCGTAGCCCCCGTGGATCTGCATGGCCTCGTCGCACACCAGCTTGGCCGCAAGGTTGGCCGCGGTCTTGGCCATGGCCGTCTCCAGGGCCGGCGGGGTGCCACCCGGCCCGGCCAGCCGCACCGCCCGGGCCAGCAGCAGCCGGGCCCCCTCCAGCTGGACGGCCATGTCGGCCAGCTTCCACTGGAGCCCCTGCAGGTCGGCGATGGGCCGGCCCCCCACCACCCGGTCCCGCATATAGCCGACAGCCCGCTCCAGCGCCCCCTGGGCAGCACCGATGCACATGGCGGCGTTCCCGCAACGCTCGTGGTTCAGGTGGGCCAGCAGCGTCTTGAACGAGGCGTTGGTCGCCGGGTCGCCGGCCAGCAGCACGTCGTCCTCGGTCAGCGGCACGCCGTCGAAGGCGATCTCGGCCTCGGTGGCGGCGTGGATGCCCATCCCCCGGTGGCGGCCGGTCAGGGACACCCCCTCCCGGCCCATGGGCACCACCACGGCACCGATCCCCTTGGCGCCGTCGCCGCCGGGCCACCGGCACCACACCAGCACCCCGGCGGCGGCGTGCCCGAGCGTGGAGTAGTTCTTGTAGCCGTTCAGCCGCCACCGGCCCGGGCCGTCGGCCACCAGCGAGCTGCGCATGTGCTGCACGGCCGAGCCGGCGTCGGGCTCGGTGATCCCGATGCTCACGATGGCCTCCCCGTCGGCCACCGCCGGCAGCCAGCGGTCCTGTAGGGCGGGGCTGCCCAGGTGCTCGATCCCCCGGGCCGGGCCGTTGTAGGCCAGCTGGCAGCAGATGGCCGTGGAGACGTCGTGGCGGGCGATCTCCTCGAGCACGATGGCGGCCTCCACGTCGCCGAAGCCCAGGCCGCCCCACTGCTCGCCGATGGTCACCCGGAACAGGTCGGCGGCGGCCAGGGCCTTCATGGCCTCGACCGGCACCTCGCCCGACTCGTCGCCGTGGGCCGCCCGGGGCGCCACCTCCCGCTCGGCCACCTCCCGGGCCAGCTGGCGCAGGGCCGCCTGGTCCTCGTTCTCCGCCATCGGGTCGGCTCCCTGGCCACCGGCCACCGGCCACCTCTTTCTTCCTGCTTCGGACTTTTGAACCCCAATAGTATCGACGGACGGTCGACGAGAAGGGCGGTGGCATGGCGGGAGCCGAGGGCAGCACGGGCCGGGTGCGGTTCAACTGGGTGGGCCTGGCCGTGGCCGACCTGGCCCGCAGCCGCCGCTTCTACGAGGAGCTGCTGGGCTTCTCCTACCAGCGCGAGCTACGGCCGCCGGACGAGGGCACGGCCAGGCTCTGCCAGGTGGGGCCGCCGGCCAACCTCACCGCCGTCTACCTGTCGCTCGACGGGTTCGTGCTGGAGCTGCTGCACTTCGACCGGGAGGGCAACCCGCCCGGCCGCCGGCGCCCGATGAACGAGCCGGGGCTGACCCACCTGTCGGTGACGGTGGACGACCTGCCCGGAGTGGTGGCCCGCACGCCCGAGTACGGGGGCACGGTGCTCACCGAGACCGACATGGGGATCGCCATCTGCGTCCGCGACCCCGACGGCCAGCTGGTCGAGCTCCTGGCGGCCCGGCCGTAGCCCACGGCCGCCGGCCCGGCCCCGGCCTGCCTCACTCGGTCGGCTCGGACCCCACCACGCTCACGAAGCTCACGCACTCCCCGGGGCCGCCGCCCAGGTTGTGGGTGAGGCCCAGGGTGCGCCCGCCCTCGGTCACCGTCTTGATCTGGCGGTCCTCCGGCGCCCGGCCCCGGAGCTGCAGCCAGCACTCGAAGAGCATGCGGAGCCCCGAGGCCCCGATGGGGTGGCCGAAGCTCTTCAGCCCCCCGTCCGGGTTCACCGGGAGGTCACCGTCGAGGTCGAACGTCCCGGCGAGCACCTCCTTCCAGGCGGTGCCCCGGTCGGCGAAGCCCATGTCCTCCATGAGCACCAGCTCGGTGGGGGTGAAGCAGTCGTGCACTTCCGCCATGGCCAGCTGGGCCCGGGGGTCGGTCACCCCGGCCTGCTGGTAGGCGTCGGCCGCCGAACGGACCACCTCCTCGAAGGTGGTGTAGTCGTAGTCGGGGTCGATCGGCCCGGCGGACGGGCCGGCCACGAAGCTAAGGCCCTTCACGTAGAGCGGGGCGTCGGTGTAGCGGTGGGCGTCCTCGGCCCGGCACACGACGGCCGCCGCCGACCCGTCGGACACGCCGCTGCAGTCGAACACCCCCAGCTCGCCGGCGACCTTGGGCGACTTCGAGATGGTCTCCAGCGGGACGGCCTTGCGGAACTGGGCCCGGGGGTTCCGGGCGCCGTTGGCGTGGTTCTTCCAGGCGATCCGGGTGAGGACCTCCTTCATCACCTCGGGCTCGACTCCGTACTTGGCGCTGTAGGAGGGGACCAGGAAGGCGAAGGTGGCCGGCGAGGTGAGCGGCACCCGGGTGCCGTCGCCCACGTCGTGGATGCCGGTCAGCCCGGAGTAGCCGGAGTCCTTCAGCTTCTCCACCCCGATGGCCATGGCCAGGTCGTAGGCGCCGGAGGCCACCGCGTAGCAGGCGTTCCGGAAGGCCTCGGACCCGGTGGCGCAGAAGTTCTCCACCCGGGTCACCGGTCGGTAGTCGAGCTTGAGCGGCCGCGAGAGGGTCAGGCCGGAATTGCCCGAGCCCAGGGTCCCCAGCCAGAAGGCGTCGATGTCGTCGATGGCCACGCCGGCGTCGGCCACCGCGTCGACGGTGGCATCGGTGAGGAGGTCGTCGGTCCCCTTGTCCCACCGCTCTCCGAACTGCGTGCAGCCCATCCCCACGATGGCCACCCTGTCGCGTATGCCCCTGCTGGCCATGGCTACCCCTCCTTCACCGGCGCTGCCGCCGCCGCATCCCCGGCCGACGCCGGCCGGGCCTTCCAGAAGTAATTGTGCACGCCGTCGGCGGTGTAGAACCGCCGGAAGGTCATCTCCACCCGGTCGCCGATCTGCACCGTGTCGGCGTCGGTGAGCTCGCACCGGTAGCGGCCGCCCCCGTCGAAGTCCACCGCCACCCCGACCGTGGGCGGCGACAGGCTGTAGGCCAGGTAGTCGATGGCGAAGGTGGCCACCACGCCCTTCACGTCGGCCAGGCGCTCCGGCGCCATCTGGTCGACCGCCTTGCAGCGCAGGCAGACCCGGTCCGGCGGCAGGTGTCGGAAGCCGCAGGCCAGGCAGCGGCTGGCCGTGAACCCGTACTTCCACGCCTCGGCGCGCAGCATATTTGGCGCACCGGGTCGCTCCGGCTCCGGTCGGCGCGGCGGCTCACGCCGGAGCATGCCCCGCCAGGTGAGGAAGTCGGCGTAGGAGAGGTCGCTGCGCCCGGCCGCCACCTGGTCGGCCACGGTGGCCAGCCCGGCCTGGTGGCGGGCGGCCCGGGCCGCCGGCAGCCCCTCAGTGGTCCGCCACACCAGCGCGTCGGCCCCGTCGGCCAGCTGCAGGGTGACGATCACCTGGCCCGGCTCGGCCCGCTCCAGGGCCTCGGCCAGCCCCACCCCGAGATGGGCCGCGCCCAGGTTCCCCACCGCCTCGGCGTGGTCGGGGACCAGGGCCTCGGTCGCCACCCCCAGCGACGACCGCACCGAGCGCACCGCCCGGGCGTGCAGGCCGGTCACCACCAGGTGGTCGACGGCGTCCGGGCTGATGCCGGCGGCCTTCATGGCGTCGGCGAAGGCCGCCCGGGCCAGCGGCACGTAGGCCTGCTCGCCGAACCGCTCCTCCCACTGGTGGGAAGTCGACTCACCCGGCACCCGCCACCGGTCGAGGAACTCCTCGCTGGCCGCGGCCCGGCCCACCAGCTCGGCCACCCCGGGGCCGGGCACGAAGGTGAAGGCCGCCGCGCCGTCGCCGCTGTCGCGTTCGTCGGGCCCCCCGGGAAGGCCGGTGCGCACCTCCGACACGACGGCCAGGGTGGGGTGGTCGGCCCCGGCCCGGCCCCCGGCGGTGAGGGCGGCCACGGCCGAGCGGGCCGACCCCACCAGGTCGTAGGCGCCGACCGGCGAGGGGAGGCCCAGGGCGGCGTGCACCACGGCGGCGTTGGACTTGTCCTGGTACGAGGGCTCGGGGGTCGAGAAGAACAGCTCCTCCACCGGGCCGGCGCCGGTAGCGCTGGGGGCGGCGGCGTGAGTGGTGCCGGCGGCGGCCAGCGCCCGCCGGGCGGCCTCGACCCCGAGGGTGGTGGTGTCCTCGTCGTAGGCGGCCACCGTCCTGGTGCCCCGGCCGGCCGGCAAGCGCAGGGCCAGGCCGATGGCCTGGCGCTCCAGCCGCCAGTACGGCAGGTAGACGCCCCACGAACCGATACCCATGCACTCCACCTTCCCGACGCCCCGGCACCACCCCGCCCCGGTGACCGGCCACGGCGCCTGGCCCGGTCCGTGCCGCAGCTTACCCGTACCGACCTGAATGCCCTCAGGTGGTAACTGTCAGTTTGCTTCCGCCTGGCGATAGCGCCGCAGGGCGATCCCCGACCAGATGAGCTCGACCACGCCGAAGGGCCACGCTCCGGACAAGAACCCGTACGCGCTCGACAAGAGGCACCCGAACGCAAACGCCAGGACGAAATGCCTCCTGCGCTTCTCCAGGGCGTACATCGTCATCATGAACGAGACGGCACAGACCCCGTAGGCGGTGACAGCCCAAGTAGGCACCCAACCAGTCAAGCAGCCGGACGATCTCCCAGATCAGGCGTGATCGGCCTTCCGGTCGCCATCGCCGGCGCTGTCGGCCGGGCCGGGCTCAGGCCCTGGCCCGCTCCCCGGCCGCCGGGCGCTGCCCCTCGGGGAAGGCCCGGATCATGTTGTCCTGCACGAAGGAGGCCACCAGCCGCCCGTCCTCGGTGAACACGTTGGCCCGGCCGTAGGAGCGGCCCCGGCCGGCGTAGGGGCTCTCGTGGGCCAGCAGGTGCCAGGCTGCGGCGTCGACCGGCTCGTGGAAGGTGATGGTGTGGGCCAGCACGCTGGTGGAGATGGACACGTGGGCCATCGACTGCCCCACCCCCTCGTGCGGCCGCATGGCCGTGCCGATGAGGAAGCCGTCGGTGGCGTAGGCCAGGAGCGCCTGGCCGTGCAGCCCGGTCACCCCGTCGCCGGGGAACCGGCTCCACACGTCGAGCTGGGCCGGGCCCACCGTCGCCGGGTCGGACAGGTCCACCCCGCCCACCACCCGGAGCTCCCAGAAGCCTCCCTCCCCGCCGGAGGGCACGGCCTGGTCCGGCCCGCCCACCTCGGGCGGCGCCGCGGCGTGGCGGATGAGGTCGGGCTCGGCCGCGCTGAGCAGCACCAGCGACCGGGCGCAGAGCCGCTCACCCTGGCGCACGGTCACCGTGGCGCTGGCCAGCGCCCGCCCGGTGTGCATGGCGTCCACCTCGATGTCCAGCGGGCGGGCGGGATCGCCGCCCCGGGCGAAGACGGTGTGGACCGACTTCACCTCCTTGGCCGGGTCGGCCGTGGCCCCGGCCACCACCGTCTGGGCCAGGATCTGGCCGCCGAAGACCACTCCCCCGGTGCCGGTGCTGATGTTCCGGGCGGTGAAGCGGCCCTCGCCCGCCGGCTCGAGGTCCAGCACTTCCAGGAGGTCGGCACGCGTCGGCATCGGGGGATGATACCGATGGTCAGGCGTTGCCCACGACGTGCTCGGTCCACTCGGCCAGCTTGCGCCGGGCCTCCTCCCGCGCCGCTGGCAGGTGGGCGGTGGGCCAGAGCCCGGGCGACGGCTCGTACCCCTTCAGCACCTCCCGGGCCACCGTGATCTTGTGCACCTCAGTGGGGCCGTCCACCACGCTCATCACCGGGACCATCTGCCACATGCCGGCCAGCGGCATCTCGTTGGACACGCCGAGCGCGCCGTGGGCGTGCATGGACCGCCAGACGGCGTCGTGCAAGACCTTCGGGGTGAGGGCCTTGATGGCGGCGATGTTCTTGCGTGACCGCCGGTAGTCCCGGTGCCGGTCGATCTCCCAGGCGGTGGAGAGCACGAACAGCCGGAACTGGGCCAGCTCGGCGTAGGAGTCGGCGACGTCGCCCTGGACGAACTGCTTCTTGGCCAGGAGGCTGCCCTGGGTCTCCCGGCTGAGCACCCGCTCGCACAGCAAGTCGAGCGCCCGCTGGCACACGGCCACCGTGCGCATGGCGTGGTGCACCCGGCCGCCGCCGAGGCGGGTCTGGGCGATGGCGAAGGCCTGGCCCTCGCCGCCGAGCAGGGCGTCGGCCGAGACCCGCACGCCGTCGTAGTGGATGAGGGCGTGCATGCCCTCGTCCTCACCCTCACCCCCCAGGCCGACGTGGCGGACGATCTCCACCCCCGGGGTGTCGGTGGGCACCAGGAACATCGAGGCCCCCTGGTACACCGGCACGTCCGGGTCGGTGACGGCCATGACGATCAGGAAGGCGGCGGTGCGGGCGTTGGACGAGAAGAACTTCCACCCGTCGATCACCCACTCGTCGCCGTCCCGTACCGCCCGGGTGGTGAACTGCTGGGGGTCCGAGCCGGCCTGGGGCTCGGTCATCGAGTAGGAGGAGAACACCTCGCCCCGGAGCAGGGGCTCGAGGTAGCGGGCCTTCTGCTCGTCCGTGCCGTAGTGGGCGATGATCTCGGCGTTGCCGGTGTCGGGCGCCTGGGTGCCGAACACGATGGGCGCCCACTGCGACACCCCCAGGATCTCGTTCAGCAGGGCCAGCTTCACCTGGCCGTAGCCGGCCCCGCCCAGCTCGGGGCCGAGGTGGGCGGCCCAGAGCCCGGCGTCGCGCACCGCCTGCTTCATGGGGTCGACCAAGGGCCGCAGCTCGTCGTCCAGCGGGTGGAACTGGCGGTGGGGGTAGAGCAGGTCGAGCGGTTCCACCCGCTCCCGGACGAGCTCCCGGGCCCAGTCCAGCTTCACCTGGAACTCGGGCTCCGTCGAGAAGTCCCACGCCATGTCCGTCCCTCCCTCCCTTGCCGGCCGGTGGTGCGGTCCTACGCTACCGACCCCGCGGCCGGCGCCCCCGGTAGCCTTCCCCGCCGATGAGCACCGCCCCGCCCCCGGTCCACGTCGGCCTGTTCCTGCCCCAGGTGGCCTTCACCCCCGAGGACGTGCTGGTGCGGGCCCGGGCCGCCGAGCAGGCCGGCCTGGGCTCGCTCTGGTTCTACGACCACCTCTACAGCCCGGGGCAGCCGGATCTCCCGTCGCTGGAGGGGTGGACCCTCGCCTCCTGGGTACTGGCCCACACCCGGACCCTCCGGGTGGGCCACCTGGTGCTCTGCAACAACTTCCGCCACCCGGCCCTGCTGGCCAAGATGGCCGCCACCCTGGACGTGCTCTCCGGGGGCCGGCTGGAGCTGGGACTGGGCAGCGGCTCCGTCGAGCGCGAGCACCGCCAGGCCGGCCTGCCCTGGGGGACGGCCGCCGAGCGCGGCGAGCGGCTGGGCGAGGCCCTGGTCGTCGTCACGGCGATGCTGGCGGAGGGGCGGGCCACCGTCGCCGGCCGGCACTACCAGGTCGAGGACCTGCCCGGCCTCCCGCTCCCGGTGCAGCGCCCCCGCCCGCCGCTCCACGTGGGCGGGGTGGGCCCCCGCTACACCCTGCCCCTGGTGGCCCGCTACGCCGACGTGTGGAGCGTCCCCACCTACGGCCTGGGCCGCTGGCGGGAGAGCGAGCGCCGGCTGGAGGAGGAGTGCGCCCGCATCGGGCGGGACCCGGCCACCATCGGCCGCTCCCACGAGGCAGTGCTGGTGCTGGCAGCCGACGACGCGGCGCTGGCCGAGGCCCGGGCGGTGGCCGAGCGGCGGTTCGGCGGGCCGGCCTGGGGCCTGGCCGACGGCGGCTACATGGGCACGCCGTCCATGGTGGCCGACCGGATCGCCGAGCGGGTGGCCGAGGGGGTGCGCACGTTCGTGTTCTTCACCCACGACCGGGCCGACCCCCGCACGATCGAGCTGCTGGCCGAGCGGGTCCTCCCCGCCCTCTGATCCCGGCCGAGCCGAGCCGGCGACCGACCCGGCGGCGCAGCAGCCAACGGCCGACGGTGCCGGCCCCTTTCCAACCTGCCCACCAGCCGAAACGGTCACATCCGGGTCGTAGGCTCGAACGCATGTTCGATGATGCCGACACCCCTCACCCGACCACCGCCCACCCGACCCACGACCGGCCCGGCGCCGGCGCTCCGGGCGCCCCACTCGCCCCCTCCCCCG
>JASHWO010000289.1 GCA_030044045.1 Acidimicrobiales bacterium | reverse complement strand
GTGGGCGCCGGGCACGGCCATCGCCGCCTCCAGCCGGTGGGCAGGATCGGCGCCGTCGGCCGGGCCGAGCACGTTCACGCTGGCCACCTGGGGGGCGGTCGGCGCCGTCTCGCCCAGCGGCAGGTCGAGCACGGCCCGCACATGGTTCTCGAACTGCGAGGTGACCGCCCCCTCGATGGTCCAGTGGCCGGTGTTGTGCGGCCGGGCCGCCACCTCGTTGACCATCAGTCGGCCGCCGGTGGCGAAGAGCTCGACCGCCAGCACCCCGACCGACCCGGCCACCTCGGCCACCTGGCGGGCCAGGGTGCCGGCCGCCCTGGCCAGCGGCTGGGCGATCCCGCCGGGGACCAGTACCTCCCGGCACATGCCCTCGACCTGGACCGTCCCCACTGCCGGCCAGGTCACCCATTCGCCGCCCGGCCGCCGGGCCACCAGTACGGCCAGCTCGGCGTCGATGGGCACCAGCTCCTCCACCAGGAGGGGGATGCCGGTCCCGGCGGCCGACCGGCAGACCCGGCAGACCTCGTCGGGCCCGGCCACCGGCCAGACGCCGCGGCCGTCGTAGCCGCCGCGGGCGGCCTTGAGCACCACCGGCCACCCGTGGGCCTCGGCGAAGGCGGCCACGGTGGCCACGGTGGCCGCCACCTCTCCCGGCCCCGTGCCGGCGGCGGCGTCCTCACCGCCCCCGTCCTCGCCGTCCCCGGTCAGCACGGCGTAGGCCGGGACCGGGATGCCCTCCGCCGACAGCCGCGAGCGCATGCAGGCCTTGTCCACGGCCATCTCCAGGGTGGCCAGGCCCGGGCGGACCACCACGCCCTCCGCGTCCAGTCCGGCCAGGAGGGAGAGGTCGACCAGCTCGTGGTCGAAGGTCACCACGTCGCACCGCTCGGCCAGGAGGTGCAGGTCCTTCTCGACCGACGGCGCGCCGACGACCACCTCCGAGGCCACGTCGGTGGCGGCGTCCCCTGGGTGCTCGGCCAGCACCACCGTCCGGATGCCCAGGGCGCTGGCCGCCTCGCAGGCCATGCGGGCGAGCTGGCCGGCCCCCACGATCCCCACGGTGCTCGCCGGCCGGCCCGTCCGGCCCGGGCCGGCGGAGCCGGCGGTAGCCTCGGTCGGGTCGGGCACGCCAGGCACACTACCGGCGTCGCCGAGGAGTGGAGGGACCGGGATGCGCATCGGGGCCTCGATCGACGTGGGAAAGCCGCTGGATGCGGTGGCCGACCAGATCCAGGGGTACGCCGACGCCGGGTTGGCCTCGGCCTGGGCCGTGCAGATCTTCGGGTGGGACGCGCTCACGCTGCTGGCCACGGCCGGCGCCGGGGTGTCCGGGATCGAGCTGGGGACGGGTGTGGTGCCGGTCCACAGCCGCCACCCGCAGGCCCTGGCCCAGCAGGCCCTGACGGTGCAGGCTGCGGTAGGGGGGCGGCTGGTCCTGGGGATCGGCCTCTCGCACCAGGTGGTGGTGGAGGGGCTCTGGGGCTTCAGCTACGACCGGCCCGCCCGGTACCTGCGCGAGTACCTCTCGGCGCTGCTGCCCATGCTCCGCGGGGAGGTGGTCCACTCCGGTGGCGAGGTGGTCACGGCCCACACGTACGCGCCGCTGGAGGTGCCGGGCGCCACGCCGCCGCCGGTGCTGGTGGCGGCCCTCGGGCCCACCATGCTGCGGCTGGCCGGGCGGGTGGCCGACGGCACCGTGACCTGGATGACCGGCCTGCGGACGGTGGCCGGCCACGTGGTGCCCACCATCACCGAGGCCGCGGCGGCGGCCGGGCGTCCAGTGCCCCGGGTGGCGGTCTCGCTGCCGGTCGGCGTCACGGCCGACCCGGGGGCGGCGGCCGCACGCATCGACGAGGCGTACGCCCTCTACCCCTCGCTGCCGTCCTACCGGGCCATGCTCGACCGGGAGGGGGCCGAGCGGCCGTCCGACATCGCCCTGGTGGGCTCGGAGGAAGCGGTGGCCGCCAGCGTGCGCCGGCTGGCCGACGCCGGGGCCACCGACCTGGTGGCAGCGCCGACCGGCACGGCGGACGAGCGAGCCCGGACGCTGGCCCTGCTCGGCGAACTGGCCAGCGGGTAGAACCGCAGGCCGTTGGTCTCGGGCTCAGTGCGCCGCCAGTCGTAGTACCGACACCGGCAGCGTCGGGGCGCTCGCCAGCCGGTGATCGTCGGTCAGCAACGGCGCCCCCATCTGCTCAGCCAGTGCGGCGTAGGTGGCGTCGGCAAACGTCAAGTTGTGGCGGTGCCGCCACGAGTCGACGAACAGGGCTCGGATCTGGGCGACACGAAGGGGCCACGTGGCCAGCCGATCGAGTGCTCGGTCGATCTGCCTCGGGCTTCGGCCAGGGTCCGGGACGCGGTGATGCCCAGTTCGATCGGCTCACCGACCTGCAGCTCGTCCAGCCAGGCGGTGAAGGCTTCGGGGGACACGACGTCATCAGGGTTCACGACCACGACCGCCGAGGCAGTGTGCCGAGGATCGGGACGGAAAACCATGGCAGCAGTGCACGTCCGGCGCCGGCGGGGCGAGGTCGGGGCCAGCGATCTGGTGGCGGGGCCTGGCTCAGCGGGGGATAGTGGTGTGCTTGTACTCGTTCAGCTCGGGGCTGCCGGCCAGCAGGCGCAGCACCCCCTCGACGGTGGCCCGGGCCCGGCCGGCGTCGCCTTCCGGGCGGGTCATCAGCCGCACGAACACGGCCTGGTCGCCTAGGACGAAGGTGGGGACCCCGAATACCTGGTGGTCGGCGACGGCAGCCTCGTGGGCGGTGCGCAGCTCCTTCAGGGGCCACCCGTCGGCGATCTGGGCCAGCACCTCGTCGGCCGGCACCCCGGCGGCGGCGAGCACGTCCCCGATCACCGCCGGGTCGCCGAGCTCACGCCCCTCGTCGTGGCGGGCGGCGAAGAGCGCCCGGTGGGTGGTCAGGAACCGGTCGGGGAAGCGGTCGCGCACCACGATCCCCGCCTGGAGGGCCAGCACGCCCCGGGCCGGCTCCTCCGCCTCCCACACGGGAGGCTCGCCCTCGGCCACGTGCGCCTGGAGCAGCGAGAAGGGGGAGAAGGTCACGTCCCACGGGGCGCCGGCCTCGAGGGCGGTCACCAGGTGCTCGTGGGCGTTGCGGGCGAAGGGACAGAGGTAGTCCCAGGTCACGGCGAAGGGCGGGGTGTCCATGTCCCGGTCAACCACCCGGTGGGCCGAGGCATTCCCACCCCGGGGCGAAGCCGGGCCGTGGCTCGGGCCCGCCGGCGGGGGAGGGGCGGCACGGGCT
>JASHWO010000288.1 GCA_030044045.1 Acidimicrobiales bacterium | reverse complement strand
CGGTAGCGGGGCGAGCGGCAGCCGGGCGTGCCGTCATCCGGTGGCTCTCCCGTCCCGGCGGCGCGCCGGCCCGTATGGCGCCATGTTCCCATCGTGGCAGTGACCGCCCGTGGCCGGCGGTCGCCGGCCCGAGCATGCCGGCCCGAACGCCTTCCCGGTGGGCGGCGGGCGGCGCAGGGTACACTTCCCCAGCCTTTGGATCGGGGTGGTGAGGATGGACGTAAGCGGGAGCCGTCGGCTGGTGCGGGCGGGCGCCGCCGTGGTGCGGCACCTCCCCGGTGCCGGCGTCTCCCTCCTCTGTGTCGCCGTCGCCGCCGCGCTGGTGGTGCCGGCCGTCCTCGACGGCTCCCGGAAGCCACGGCCCCTGCCGGTCCCGGCGCCGCCTTCCGCTCCGGCGTCGACATCGAGCCTCCAGCCCGGCTGCAGTGCGACCACAACAGGGAAGACCGTCCACTGCACCTACAACTACACAACAGACAACGTGCGCTCGCTAGTGGTCCCGGCCGGGGTCCAGACGATCCAGATGGTGCTCTGGGGGGCGCCCGGCGGCGGGGTCGACACCACCCCGGGCGGTCACGGCGCCCACGTCATCGGGACAATCGACGTGACAACGATCGCGGTCGGCGAGGGCGGGTGGAACCGGACGCTCTACATCACGGTCGGCGGTGACGGCGGCGGGTCCACCGACCCGACACCGGACGGCGCCTGGCCCGGTGGCGGCAACGGCGGCTTCGGGCACTCGACACGCTACGGCGGCGGCGGCGGCGGGTGGACCGGGGTCACCGTGTCCGGCACAGTCGCCGTGGCGGTTGCCGGTGCCGGTGCCGGTGCCGGGAGCTACGGCGCCGGGGCGACAGCCGTCGACGGAGGGAGCGGCGGTCAGAACGGTGGTGGCGGGTCCAACGGCGGCGGCACCGACTGCTTCATCGACGAGGCGCCGGGCGGGTACGGCGGCGGCGGCGCTACCCCGTCGAACGTCGGCGGCGGTGGCGGCGGGAACGCGTGCTCGGCGGGCACATCGGGTGCCTCTGGTTCGGGCCACAGCGGCGGTGGCGGCGGCAGGGGCAATGGCGCCGCCCACAGCGGCGGCGGCGGCGGTGGCGGCGGTGGCGGGTGGTACGGCGGCGGCGGTGGTGGTGGTGGTGGCACCGACGGCAGCGGTGGCGGTGGCGGCGGTGGCTCCAGCGGCGTCCACGGCACAACATGGGTCACCGGCGCCGCCTACACAGGGTTCAGTTACACATACGCCCAGGTCACACTGAGCTGGAGCCTGCAGTCGACCACCACCTCGCTGGTCCTCACACCCTCGTCGGTCCCGGCCGGAGCGACAAGCGTCCCCGCCGGCTGGAAGACAGTGGTCCTCGACGCCACGGTGCACGCCAGCGGGCCCACACTGGGTGGCACCGTCGAGTTCAAGGGATCGGGGGGCGCTGCCGTCTCCGGCTGCACAGCGGTGCCGGTGTCCGCCGCCGGGGCAGCGGTCTGCAGGTTCCGCAACCCCGGCACCCTCGGAGCGCAGGGCTACACGGCGACCTACGGGGGGAACAGCGCCTACGCCGCCAGCACGAGCAGCGCGGTCACGCTCACCACGGTCACAGACCCCACCTCGGTCACCGCGGTCATCTACGACTCGGCGACCTCGAACCTCGAGGCGACGGTCACGCCGCAGGCGTACGCCTCGGACTCCCTCAGCGGGGGCAAGGTCCATTTCTACGACAAGCTGACAGGTACGGCCACAGCCGCCTCCCTGGCCTGCACACAGACGATCTCGACAGGTCTGGCCGCGGGCACAGCGGACACCGTGGACTGCCACGACACCAAGCTGGTACCGGGCTCGACCTACACACTGTCGGCCGGGTTCGCCGGGGAGGGCGACAACGGCTCGTCGACGTCGACCGTGTACTCCCAGAAGGTGACAAAGGTCACGCCGACCGTCACACTGCACCTCACCTCGGCCGCCCCCACACCGGCCAGCGTCACCTACGGCGAGCAGGTGACGGTGCAGGCCACGGTGAAGGGGCTCCCCGGCGGGGACGCCAGCCCGGGCACGGTGACCTACCAGCAGGCCGGCGGCACGGCGATCACCTGCACCGGCTCCGGCCAGCGCAACCCGGCGCCGGTCACAGCGGGCACCGGGCTGGCCGGGCCGTGCACGGTTGTCCCCGGGACAGGCGGGAAGGCGGCCAGCGAGAAGGTGCTCGGGGCCTACGCCGGCGACGCCGAGACCAACCCCGCCTCGTCGGCAGCGTCCACGATCGCCGTCGGCCAGGCCGGTTCGGCGACCACGGTGACCGTCACACCGAAGGGGGGGTCGGCCGAGGTGGGCGTGCCCGTCACCGTGGTGGCCACCGTGACCGACACCAGTCACACCACAGCCCCGCCCGACGGGGTGGTCGAGTT
This sequence comes from Acidimicrobiales bacterium, assembly GCA_030044045.1. The sequence goes on along the minus strand of JASHWO010000288.1, from coordinate 8,825 downwards.
CGAGGAGGGGGCCTCCCGGACCCCGGTCGCCGGCTGCACCGCGGTCCCGGCCACCGACGGCAGGGCGACCTGCACGGCCGTCGCCGCGCCGACCACCCTCACACCGATCACCGTCTCGGCCAACTACTGCCCGTCTACACCGGGGAGCGCCTGCACCGACTGGCAGCCGAGCGCATCGGCGCTGGTCACCTACACCGCGGCCAAGGACTCGACCTCGGTCACCTTCAGCCCCCCGGCCACACAGACCCACCCGGTGACAGCGACAGGCGGGAAGGCCATCACCGTCCACGCCCTCGTGGCCGACGCCGCCCCGACAGGCAGCGCCCCCGTCGGGGGGCACGTCACGTTCGTGCAGAACGGCCAGGTCGTCACCGCCACGGGAGGCGGTACCTGCTCCACAGTGCCGGTCGGGACCACAGGCCAGGTGTCCTGCACGTTCGTCCCGGTGCCCGGCAACCTCGACACAGTGGTGGCCACCTACGTGCCCGCGCCGAGCGGCCCGTCGTCGCTGACCACCGGCTCGGCCTCGGTGCCGTGGTACGTCAAGGTGAGCGGCCAGCCCACCGCCCTCACGCTCGTCGTGGACGGGCCGTCGGGGTCGGCTGTCACCTCGGCCGCCTACGGGGTGCCGCTCACCGCCACCGCCACCGTCACGTCGGGCACCACCCCGGTCACGGCGGGCACGGCGGCCTTCACCGTCGACGGCGTGCCGGTGGCCGCCTGCAGTGCCCAGCCGGTGGACCACGCCGGGACGGCCACGTGCGGCCTGCCGGCCTCGGTGTTGGCGGCGGGAGCCCACACCGTCGGCGCCGCGTTCGCCTACGCCGGGGGGACATACGGCAACAGCAACGGGACGGCCGGGGTGACCGTGACCGCCGCGCCCACCGCCACCTCCCTGGCCGCCGGCCCGGACGCGACAACCGCCGGCGACATCCTGCTGACCGCCACCGTCGCCGACACCGCGCCGGGAGCGGCCACCCCGCCGGCCGGCACGGTGGCGTTCGCCGCCGCCGGCACGACGATCGCCTCCTGCACCGCGGTGCCGCTGGCCGCCGCCGGTGGGGCCACCGCCACCGCCACCTGCGCCGTGCCCGCCCCGGCGGCCGCCACCACGTACGCCGCCACCTACGCCCCCGCCGCCGGCGACTTCGCCACCTCGACCGAGGGCACGACCACCTTCACCCCCGGTGCCGCCTGCTCGGCGGCGTTCGCCGACGTGTGGGCCCAGGCCGGCGGCACCTTCACCTTCACCGCCGGCCGGCTGGGCGGCGCCACGGACGGCATGTCGGTCTCGCTGGGCTCGGTGTCGGGCGGCTGCACCGCCACACTGACCGTGCCGTTCACGGGCGCGTCGCTGTCGCTCTTCGGCAAGACGCTGGCCGTCACCGGCTCGCTCAGGGGCTACGTCGAGGAGGCCGGCGGCGCCGTCCAGGCCTGCGTCACCGGGGGATCCCTCGGGCTCCCCGGCGGCTGGGACCTGGGCTCGGTCTCGCTGTCGGCCGGCGAGGCGCTGTGCTTCACCGTCGGCACAGTGAGCGGGGCCAACGGGGTGCTCACGGGGGTGAGCGCCTCGCTCACGGTCACCACCGCGACCCTGCCGGCCGGCGTGCCGGACCCCTCGGTGGCCTACCGGCTCACCCTGACCCTGGCCAGCAGCCCGGCGCCCGAGCTGGTGGTGCACGTGGCGCCGGCGGGCACACCGCCGGCCGGCACCCCGTTCGCCACACTGACGGTGACCGTGACGGGCAAGACAGGTGGCTTCGCCGGGACAGGCGCGCTGGAGATCGGCAACGTGCCGTTCGTCGGGTCGCCGCTGCAGGCGACGTTCCACGTGGCCGGGGGATCCTCGGGGTCGATCGCCGGGTCGTTCACCTTCGCGCTCCCCACAGCCACCTACGCCCCGGTGCCCGGGCTGCAGCTCGGCGGCCTCTCGGTGACGCTCTCGTCGAGCACAGGGCTCACCGTGAAAGCCACGGCGACGCTCGGCTACGGCGCCCAGCAGCTCACCGTCTCCCTTACCGGCGCCTACGACAAGGGCACCTGGTCCCTGACACTGGCCGCCACCCCGATCAGCCCGTGGAGCCCGTTCAGCGGGCTGACCCTCACGCCCACCCTGAAGGGGTCGCTGTCCATCGCCACCGGCGGCGGCCACACCGTGGTGACCTACGACTTCGAAGGTGGGACGGTGCCGAGCGGGGGGTCCGGGGGCACGCCGCTGGCCACCTGGAGCCCGGTGCCCGGCGTGACCCTGACGATCGACTGCGTGGCCTTCGCCTTCGGCGTGGCCCCGGCCTGCGCCGCCGGCCCGGGCGCCACCAGCCCGACCGACCCGACCCTCTACGCCCAGGGGTCGCTGGCCGTCGGCGGCAGCGGGGGGCTCGCCGTCGGGTTCATGGGCAGCGTCGACCTCAAGTCCGGGAGGGTGACACTCTCCCTCGACGCCACAGCCGGGCCGGCGTCGGTCACCCCGGTGCCGGGGCTCACCCTCACGGTGACCGGCCTGACGGTGAGCGGGCGGACCAGCAGCCTGGAGGTGACAGGGACGGCCACGGCGGCGGTGCCGGTGCTGGGGGCCACAGCGGCCCACCCCTTCACCGTCTCCTTCCGTGACCAGGGGGGCACGCTGGTGGTGGCCGGTGGCCACAGCTTCGCCTCGCTGGGGGTGCCGCTGACAGGGTTCTTTGCCTACGCCTCGGCCGCCGTGTCGACATACGCCACCGGCCAGCCGACAATCGGCACCGTCGACCTGGCCCAGGGGTTCAACGGGTGGGCCGTCTACCACCCCACAGCGGGGGTGATCGCCGTCCTCCAGCAGGTGGGCTTCACCCTGCCGAGCGGCGACGCCGTCACCTTCACCGCCACTTGGACACCGAAGGGCTCGCCCACCTTCACCGCCGTCCTGGCCTCGCCGAGCTCGGGGTTCCCGTTCCTGTCGCTCCCTGACGGGGGCAGCATCACCAGCGCGTCGCTCTCCTACTCGGCCGGCGCGCTGTCGCTGGCCATCGCCGGGACCATCCCGGTCCCGGGGAGCGCGCCGGCACAGATCCAGGTCCAGCTCACCGTGGGATCGGGCGGGACGTTCAGCGGGACGGCGACGGTGACAGGGCTGGTCGTCTTCGGCCAGGACGTCGGCCTGGTCGGGACCATCTCCCGCAGCGCGAGCGGCGCTATCACCGCCACAGTGTCGAGCTGCCAACCGACCGCCAAGGGGTGCGTCAAGGGGCCGATCGCCGGGCCGTTCACCCCGTTCCCCGGGGTGCCGCTCCAGCTCAGCACAGTCTCCTTCTCGCTGGGCACCGGCGGCCTGGCGGTGGCCGGCACCATGACCGTCGACGGGCTGGGCTCGCTCACGGTCAGCGGGACGCTCCAGAGCCTGCGGACATGGGCGGTCACCGTGACCGCGGCGGCCGCCCACTCGTGGAGCCCGGCCCCCGGCGTGACGATCTCGCCGTCGTTCACCGGCACGGTGACCGACGCTGCCGGGACGGTGACCTTCTCCCTGACGGCCAGCGGGTCGGCCGGCACGCCGCTGTTCACCCTCTCGCCGCCCGGGGTGACGCTGTCGATCACATCGGTCGGGCTCGGCAACGCGCCGCCCCCCAAGGGCTGCACGGTGAAGAAGGTCGGTGACCTGTGGCTGACCGTCGACGGGTCGTTGGCCGTCTCCGCCGCCGGCCTGTCGGGGTCGGTGGCGGCAGCCGGCTGCTTCGACCTCACCGGCGGCGGCTTCACCGTGACGGCGACGTTCACACAGCTCTCGTTCAGCGCGCTGACAGGGAACCTCACGTTCGGCGCGCCGACGGTGGTGGTGAGCGAGACAGGGAAGACATACCAGGCGGCCATCGACGCCACACTGACGGTCAAGATGCCGTCCGGGGGGACGCTGGTGTTCCGGGCCACCCTCCAGGTCGAGCACGGCGGGGGCTTCGTGGTCGGGGCCGAGGTCAACCTGTCCCAGTGGCTGGGCACCGACGGCGACACCGCGTACCTCTACTACGCCTCCAAGGCGGTCAGCGGGTTCAGCACCGGCGATCCCACACTGGCCAAGATCGACCTGGTCCAGGGCCTCAACTTCGCCCTGGCCATCCACCTGCCCACAACAGTGATCTCCGGCCTCGGGGACATCGGCATCCACCTGCCGGCCCACACCGCGCTCACCGCGCTGGGCACGGCGGACTTCGCCACCGACACCTACTCGCTCAAGATCTCGATCTCGCTCGGGACAGGGGTGCAGCTCTTCACAAGCGGCGGCACCGCCATGTACCTGGTGACAGGGTTCCTGGAGGTGAAGCTGTCGCCGTCGACGGTGCAGTTCTCCGTGGGGCTGACCGCCCGGCTGCACGTGGCCCCGCCCACGACAGGGGCCACCGGGTCCACAGTGGCCCTGGTCGGCGAGATCTCGGTGTCGGACACCGGCGTCAGCGTGTCGCTCTCGCTCGGCACATGCGGCGGCTCCACACCGGGGTGGACCGACGCCTTCGGCCTGACAGGGCTCACCGTCAAGTGCGCCGGCCTGACCGGGGGCATCACCTTCGAGCCCCCCTTCGTCAACATCGGCCTCTACGGGACCATCACCTCCCTGCCGTCGGTGGTGGCCAATCCGACCGGCTACCAGGACGGCGCGCCGATCAGCTTCGCCTTCAACCTCGACCCGTTCCTGCTGTCGCTCAGCATCGGGACCAAGACATCGACCACGCCGGCCCTGGAGCCGCTCAGCTACTTCGGCCAGGGGACACTGATCAAGGTGTACTACGCGTCCCTGTACATCTCCCCGACCGGGGCGACAATCGGGACCCAGCACTTCACAGCCGGCATCAGCCTGGCCTTCCACGCCACACTGTTCAGCGTCAACGTGGCCCTGACAGCCACCATCGGCCTCAGCCCGCCCAGCATCCACTTCTCGGCCACAATCTCCAAGATCACGGTGGGGCCGCTGTCCATCGGGCCGGTCTCGGTGCTGCTCACAGCGTCACCGTCCAACTTCGAGTTCCAGTTCACAGGGACGGCCACCCTCGGGCCGGGGTCGACCAAGATCGGACCGTTGCTGAAGGTCGGCGGCAAGCTGAGCGCCAGCGTGCAGGTGGAGCTGAGCAAGAGCGGCTTCAGCGCCTTCATCTGGGGCACAGTGGCCGTGACAGTGGCGGCCCTGATCGCCCAGACAACCTGCTACACAGACACAATCTGGCCGTACCCCTGTAACTACCAGTGGGAGGGCACCGGGTTCTCCGCCCACCTGACACGGACCGGGTTCTCGGTCACCAGCAGCGGGGTCACCCTCGAGGTGGATGGCTACTCGGTCACCTTCGACTACGACGGGAAGGTCTCGGTCTCGACCGCCGAGGTGCACCGGGCCGGACCGGGCCCGGTGGCCCGGGGCCGCCTGGCGGTGGCGGGCCGGGCCGGTGACCGGCACCACCGGCCATCGCCGGGGATGGTGCTGGCCGCCGACGACCAGCCGTTGCGGCCGACAGCGCACCCCCTGCCGCCGACGACACCGCCCGCGCCGGCTCCGGGCCCCGGGCATGCGATCCTGGTGCCCACCCCGTCCTCGGGGACGGGTGGGGGCTCGAGCGGCGCCAGCGGATCGAGCGGCTCGGGGACAGGATCGTCGACCGGCGCCGGCACTGGTACCACAGCCTCGGGCCAAGGCTCGGTCGGGGTGGCGCCGGCCGGGTCCGGCACGGTCGTCGGGACCTGGTCGGGCGTGCCGTCGATGGGGCAGGACCGGGCGTTCGCCGCGGAGGCCACCCTCCACGACGGCGACGTGCTGGTGGCCGGCGGCCTCGGTGCCGGGAAGTCCGTGCTGGCGTCGGCCGAGGTCTACGACCCGGCCACCCGCCACTGGGCCCAGGTGGGCACACTGGGCACGCCGCGGGCGGGGGCCACGGCAGCGGTTCTGCCCGACGGCGACGTGCTGGTGGCCGGCGGCCTCGGGGCCGACCACCAGCCGCTCCGGTCGGCCGAGATCTACGACCCCCGGACCGGGACGTGGTCGTCTACCGGCCAGCTCGGCAGCGCCAGGGGCTTCCCCCAGTCGGCGGGCCTGCCGGGCGGCGACGTGCTCGTGCTGGGCGGGACCGGGCCCGGCCACGGCCCGCTCCGGTCGGCCGAGATCTACGACCCCCGGACCGGGCGCTTCTCGCCCACCGGCTCGCTGTCGACACCCCGGGCGTTCGCCGCCGTCACGACGCTCGGCGACGGCGACGTGCTGGTGGCCGGGGGCCAGGGCCCCCATGGCGCGCTGGCCACGGCCGAGCGGTACCACCCGTCGACCGGCCGGTGGTCCCCGGCGGGCACCATGAGCGTGCCCCGGACCATGGCCGCCGCGGTGACCCTGCCCGGGGGCGACGCCCTGGTGGTCGGGGACGGCGCCGACGGGGACCGGTACGACCCGGCGACCGGCGCCTGGACCACCACCGAGGGGATGGCCGAGGCCACCACCATGCCGCTGGTGGCGGCGCTCCCCGGCGGGAGGGTCCTGGTGGCCGGTGACGACGGGGCCACCTCCGGCGCGGTCGTCGCCGAGGTCTACCAGCCCCGGACCACCGGCTGGGCCGACGCCGGCACCATGGCGTCGGCCAGGGAGGGTGCGGCGGTGGCTGCCCTCTCCAACGGCCAGGTGCTGGTGGCCGGGGGCGGTGACGTCACCGGGCGGCCCGGCCAGCGACCGGTGGTGAGCATCCAGTCGTCGGCGGAGATCTACTCGCCCCCGGCCGGCGCCGGCCGGCACCCGTCGTCGCCGAACGGCACGCCGGTCCTGGCCGTGGCCGGGGGCGGCTTCGGCGGCGCCCCGCTGGTGGTCACGGTCGTCGGCGGGTCGCTCCTGGCGGTCGCCGCCCTGTCGTGGCTGGTGGTCAGCGACCGTCGCCGCCGGCGTCGCCGGCCCGCCACCGACCCCGGCTGAGCCAAACCGACGGGTCTGCCGCCCAGAGTGGCGCCGCCCGCGGCACGGAGCCTGATGGCCCCGGGCCCCCGCGCTGCGGGGCGGCAGGAGGGTGCCCGCCTGTGCCGTCCGGGTCCGCCCTTCGGTGCCTGCGACCGCTGGGTTCAGCCGGCGTGGGCCGACCGGTGGCGGGCCAGGGAGGCGGCCATGGCCTCCCGGTCCTCGGGGCCGAGCGGCCGGAAGCCGCCGTCCAGCGCGCCGGGCCGCCACCAGACCGGGTCGTCGCAGGCCCAGCCCTCCTCGCGTAGCCCCACCTTCGTGACCTTGCCGGTGGCCGTCTGGGGGAGCGAGGGGGAGATCCGCACGTAGCGGGGCGCCCACTTGGTGCCCAGGTCGAGCTGGGCGGCCAGCCACCCGGCGAAGCCGGTCGGGTCGAAGCCGGCGCCCGGTCGCAGCTCCACCGCGGCCATCACCTGGTCGCCGGCGCCGGCCTCGGTGTCGGGCACGCCGTAGACGGCCACCACCGAGAAGTCCGGGTAGCGGGAGAGCACCGCTTCCACCGGGCCGGCGGCGAAGTTCTCCGAGTCGACCCGCAGCCAGTCGCCCCGGCGGCCGGCGAAGTAGAAGTAGCCGTCGGCGTCGCGGTAGGCCAGGTCGCCCGTCCAGTACCAGCCGTCCCGGGTGCGTTCGGCCTCGGCGTCGGGCGAGGCGTAGTAGCCCTCGAACTTCCCCCGGCCGCTGCGGTTGACGATCTCCCCCGTGGCCTCGCCGGCGTTGTCGAGCCGCCCGTCGGCGTCGAAGCGGGCCGGCGGGCACTCCCGGCCGCTGTCCGGGTCGACCACCGCCAGGTCCACTCCCGGCGCCGGCCGGCCCAGCGAGCCGCGGGGCATGTCCCGGTCGGGGACGAGCGCCGCCCCACCCTCGCTCTGGCCGTAGCCCTCCAGCAGCACGCAGCCGAACCGGCGGCGGAACCGCTCCCGGTCCCGGACGGATGCCTCGGTGCCGAAGCCGCTGCGCAGGGTGTTGTCCCGGTCGTCCGGGCGCTCCGGGGTGGCCAGGACGTAGGCGATGGCCTTGCCCACGTAGCTGAAGTTGGTGGCCCGGTAGCGACGCACGTCGTCCAGGAAGGCCGAGGCACTGAACCGGGGGCGCAGGGCGACGGCCGCCCCCATCATCACCGCCGGGGCCCACAGGGCCATCAGGGCGTTGCCGTGGAAGAGCGGCATGGGGCAGTAGCACACGCTCTCCCGGGTGTAGCCGTAGCCGGGGCCGGCCATCCGGGCGATGCCGGCCAGCCGCCCCTGGGTGCAGCGGACCGCCTTCGGCGTGCCGGTGGTGCCGGAGGTGAAGAGCAGGAGGTACAGCGCGTCCCCGTCGACCTCGCCGGCCCGCTCGACCAGCGACCGGGCCTCGCCGGCGGCCACCCCGGCCACCAGCGCCCGGTAGCGGTCGCTGCCCACGTCGAGCACCCGGTCCGGGCCCAGGCCCAGGTCGAGCCCGGCCAGCAGGCCGGCGCCCTCGGCGTCGGTCACCAGGAGATGGCAGTCGGTGGCCCGCACGTCGGCGGCCAGCGCCTCCCCCCGCCGGGTGGGGTTGATCCCCACCACCGTGCCCCCGGCCAGGGCGGCGCCCACCAGCCAGAAGTGGTACTCGGGGACGTTCGGCAGCAGTACCCCCACGTGGAACGGCCCGGGCCGCCGCAGGGTCCGGGCCAGCGCTCCCCGGGCCGCACCGGCGCCCACCGCTTCCCGCCAGCTCCAGGAGCCGGTGGCGTCGAGCAGAGCCGGGCGGTCGTCGTCGGCCCAGCCGGCCAGCATGGTGGCGACGGTGCTCATGACCCGCCTGGGGCCCCAACCCCAGGCTCCTCCGAGGCGTGGGGCCCCTGCCCCACGCCGGCCGTGGTGCTCATGACCCGCCTGGGGCCCCAACCCCAGGCTCCTCC
>JASHWO010000287.1 GCA_030044045.1 Acidimicrobiales bacterium | reverse complement strand
CATTCGGCAAGTCGGCGACGACACGGGCACGAAGGGCACGGATCATGGGCCGGTTCAGTGAAGGCACGCCGGCGAGCGCCGGGACCGCGCAGGGCGCGGCCTGCCGCTGGCGGCGAGAGCGGGTGGCGTGACCGGGGCCTCGCCTGTCGCCACCCTGCCGGAGCGCCCACCGGGCCTGCAGCGCACGCTGCGGGCGTTGCTGACGGGCACCACCCACCTGGTGAGCCTGCTGGACCCCGACGGCACCATCGCCTACGTGGGGCCGTCCGTCGAACCGCTGCTCGGCTACACCCCGGCGGAGGTGGTGAGGACCAACGTGCTCTCCTACCTGCACCCGGACGACCTGGCCATGGCCGTCGCCTTCCTGGCCCAGCGGCCGACCGACGGGCCGGCCGTGGCGCCCGACGGTGGGACGCCGTTCTCCGGGCTCTGCTGGGACACAGCCGACGTGTCCGGCGACTACCGGCTCCGCCACGCCCGGGGTCATTGGGTCCCGTTCGAGGTGGCGCGCAACGACTTCACCGGCGACCCGGCGGTCGGCGGGATCCTGGTGATCGCCCGTACCGTCGCCGTCCGGCGCGCCCTCGACGAGGCCCTCACCGCCCTGGCCCACGACGACGAGGGCGACGACGCCCTCCGCAAGCTGGCCGAGTACGCGCACCGGCGGGTGCCGGGCACCAGCGCTTCCTTCCACGTCATCGGCGACGCCGCCGGCTGGGTGCACGACGGCACGGCCGCCGAGCCCTCCACTGCCCTGGGCCACGCCGTCGAGTCGCTGGCCGGCGACGGCCTCGAGGCGGTGGACCTCCGGCGGCCCGACCCTCGCGTGCCCGAGCCGGCGCGGCGGATGGCCGTCGACGCCGGGTTCCAGGCCTGCTGGCACCTGCCCGTCCCCGTCCGGCAGCCCCGCGTCTACATGGAGGGTGGGTGGGAGAGCGCCGACGGCCCCCGGCTCGGCGGCCTGGTGGTGTGGTCCGCCCGCTACCAGGAGCCGCTGCCCGCCCACCTCGGCGCCCTGGAGCGGGTCGCCGGGCTCGCCGGCATCGTGCTACGCCGCCGCGTCGCCACCGACGCCCTGCGCCAGCGCGTCACCTACGACGCCGTCACCGGCGCCCTCAGCCGGATCGGCTTCGAGGCCACGGCAGCCGACCACCGGTCCGAGCGGCGCCGGGACCCCTACACGATCATGGTGATCGACCTCGACGACTTCAAGCGGGTCAACGACAACCACGGCCATCCGGTGGGCGACCAGGTGCTGCGGGTCGCCGCCCAACGCATCCAGGCCCTTTTGCGGCCGGGCGACACCCTGGGCCGGCTGGGTGGCGACGAGTTCGTGCTGCGGGTCACCCGGACGGGGATCGGGGAGGCCGAAGCCATCGCCGCCCGCATCCTTGCCGGGCTGTCGGCTCCCGTCCCGGTGGGCGGGACGTCGGTGACCGTGCGGGCCAGCATCGGGATCGCCGCCTCCGATACCGCGCACAGCGAGCGCGAGCTGGTCGCCCGGGCCGACGCCGCCATGTACGTGGCCAAGCGGGCCGGCAAGGGGCGGTCCCACGTATGGCGGGGCGCCGGCCGGGTGGCCTGACGACGGCCGGGCCTGAGCCCGGCGCTGCCCGATCCGAGCCTGGCGCTACCGGCCGGTCCGGGCCTCACCCGGCGTCGACGGCCCGGCAGCTGCGGGCAGCAGGAGCACGGGGAGCGACGACTCCCCCAGCACGGACTGCACCACCGCGGCCCGGCCGGGCGAGGCGTCCTGGGACCAGCTCAACACCACCAGGTCGACCCCGTGCTCGGCCGACGCCTCGGCCACCCGGTCGGCCACCGGGCCCGGCCGCAGCTCGACCCGGCAGGCCACCGGGAAGTGGGTGGCCAGGAACTCCCGCCCCAGCAGGTCGAGGTCGTAGTGGGGCCGGTCGAGCATCCGGGGCACCGTGTCCCTGGTGAACACGTGTAGCACGACCGGCTCGACGCCTTCGCCGAGCAGCGACCCGAGCACCTCCAGGACCGGCCTCGACGTCCGCTCGGTGCCCTCCAGGGGGACGAGCGCCCGCCGCCACCCACCGCCCGACGGGACGTCGGGCGGCACCACCAGCACCGGCTTGGTGGTACGCGCCACCACTTGGCGGACCGTGCGCCCCACGGGCCGCCGGCTCTCCGGGACGACCCGAGATCCCAGCACCAGCACCACCACCTCGGGTGCCTCGGCGGCGTGGAGCAACGCCCACTCGACCGGGCTGGCCAGCCGGCGCAACGGCACGCCCGATCTGCGGGCCAGCCCCTCCAGCACCTCTGTGCGCCCGCCGCCCACGTGGACCGCCTCCAGCCCGGCCTGGGCCGTGGCGGCGACCTGGCGGGCCGCCGCCAGCACCGGGGCGGCAGCCGCGGTGTCGAGGGCGGCCACCACCGTCCGGCCGGCCCGGCTCATGGCACTCGCGCCGCGGTCCGGCGCCGCCAGGTGACCCGAAAGGTCCTCCCCGGCGGCACGCACGTCTGGGGGGCGTGGCCGGCGACGGCCACGCGCAGGGGGCCGTCGCAGGACACGGCCACCTCCTCGCCGGTGGCCCGCACCCCCACCCGGCGCCCCCGGAAACGCAGCCGCAGCGAGAGCGCCGACCACTCCTCCGGCAGGTACGGATCCACGGCCAGCCCGTCGCCCCGGGCGGCGATGCCCAGGAACCCCTCGGCCAGCGCCAGCCACACCCCACCCATGGTGGCCAGGTGCAGCCCGCCAGCGGTGGTGCCGGTCAGGTCGTCGAGGTCCAGCCGGGCGGCCAGGCGGAAGAGGGCCAGCGCCGACTCGGCCCGGCCGGCCCGGGCCAGCAGCGCCGCCGAGACGGCCGGGGAGAGCGAGCTGCCGTGGGCGGTGCGCGGCTCATAGAAGTCGAGGCAGGGCCCGAGCGAGCCCGGCACCACCTCGCCGGGGAGGAGGTGGTGCAGCATGAGCACGTCCGCCTGCTTCAGCAGCTGGGAGCCGGCCGCCCGGGCCGGGCCCAGCAGCACGTCGGCGGCCACCGGCGGGCGGGCCACCTCGGCCATGACCAGCGGCTCCAGCCCGAAGTAGCCCCGGAACTGCTCGTAGACCGACCGGTCGGGATCCCAGCCGTCGACCAGGCGGGCGGCCAGGGCGCGCCAGCGGGCGGCCTCCGCCCGCTCGTCGCCGTGGGTACTGCGGGCCAGCAGCTCGGCGCCCCGCCGCAGGTTCCATCGGGCCATCCCGTTCGTGAAGGCGTTGTCGTCGACCACCGGGTGGTACTCGTCGGGGCCCATCACCCGGTCGAGGTGGCCCCGCCCCTCGGTGTCGACCCGGACGCGGCTGGCCCAGTACCGGGCCGTCTCCACCAGGAGGTCGCGGCCCGGGCCGGCGGTGACGTAGGCCTCGTCGCCGGTCCAGGCGGCGTAGCGGTCGGCCGACCAGGCCACGTCGGCCACGATGTGCTCCTCGAAGCGGCCGGTCACGACGGGCACCTCCTCGCCGTGCCGGTCCCGCACCGCCTGGGGGGTGACGTCCCGCCCGTCGCCGGCCGACTCCCAGGGGAAGCGGGTGCCGGCCAGGCCCCGCGCCCGGGCCTCGGCCCGGGCCGCCGGGAGGCGCCGGGCCCGGTACTCGAGCATGGCCCGCGCCGCCTCGGG
>JASHWO010000286.1 GCA_030044045.1 Acidimicrobiales bacterium | reverse complement strand
AGCTCCTGGACCGGGTCTGGGGCTACGACTACTTCGGCGACGGGCGCCTGGTCGACGTGCACATTCGCCGCCTGCGGACCAAGGTCGAGACCGACCCGGCGCTGCCCCGCCACATCCTCACCGTCCGCGGGATGGGCTACAAGCTCGTCCCCTGAGCGGCGTGGCAGCCTCGACCGACACTGGCCTAACCGACACTGGCCTGACCGGCAGCGGGTGGCGGCTGTGGGCCCGCCTGGGGCTCCGGGCCCGCGTCACCGTCATGTTCGGGCTGGGCGCCCTGATCCTGTCGGTCTGCATGGGCGGCCTCTCCTACTTCACCGCCCGGCACTTCCTGGTGAGCGAGCGTCAGAACGCCTCGCTGCACCAGGCATACGTGAACGCCAAGCTCATCCGCAGCACACTGCCACTGGCCGAGCGCAACACCAGCGGCATCACGAAGCTGCTCTCCGAGGCCGACTCGGGCGCCACCGGCTCGAGCTCGGTCCTCTACGTATCGGGCAAGTGGTACGACCGGTCGATCTCGGTGGGCGAGCAGGCCCTGCCGGCGCCGTTGCGCCACCTGGTGCTGGCCGGCACCGCCGCCACCCAGTCCTTCCAGTTCGGCGGCGCCCCGCAGATCGCCGTGGGCGTGCCCATCCCCTCCGTCGGCGCCACCTACTTCGAGGTATTCGACCTGAGCGACGTCAGCGGCACCTTGCGGGTGCTGGCCCTGGTGCTCTTCGGGGCCGGCCTGGTGACCACCGTGCTCGGGGCGGCGGTGGGCCGATGGGCCAGCCGGCGCCCCCTCCGCCCCCTCACCGGGGTGTCCCGGGCGGCCACGGCCATCGCCGGGGGGCAGCTCGGCACCCGGCTCCCGGACGCCAGCGGCGATCCCGACCTGGCCGGGCTGACCCGGTCGTTCAACCTCATGGTCGACCAGCTCCAGGAGCGGATCGAGCGCGAGGAGCGCTTCACCTCGGACGTGAGCCATGAGCTGCGCTCGCCGCTGACCACCCTCTCCACCACGCTGGGGGTGCTGGAGGCCCACCGGGCGGAGCTGTCCGAGCCGGCCCGGCGGGCCCTGGTCCTGCTGGGCGCCGATCTCCGGCGCTTCCAGCGCATGGTGGGCGACCTGCTGGAGATCTCCCGTTCGGACACGGGGGCGACCGACGTGTCCCTGGAGGACGTCACCGCCGGCGAGCTGGTCCGCCAATCCGTGGCCGCCGGCCTGCGCACCCTCCCCGGCGGCGGCCCGGGCCCGGCCGTGGAGGTGGATCCGGCGGTGGCCGACTCCTGGCTGGCCGTGGACAAGCGGCGGTTCGAGCGGGTGATGGCCAACCTGCTGGAGAACGCCGCCCTCTACGGCGGCGGCGCCACCCGGGTGCGGGCCCGGCCCGGCCCGGCCCGGGCCGACGGGCGGGCCACCATCCGGGTCTCGGTCGAGGACCGGGGCGCCGGCATCGACCCGGCCGAGCGAGCCCGGGTGTTCGAGCGCTTCTACCGGGGGCAAGCCTCGGGCCAGCGGGGTGCCGGCACCGGCACCGGCCTCGGCCTGGCGCTGGTGGCCGAGCACGTGCGCCTGCACGGCGGGGCGGTGTGGGCCGACGAGGCCGGGGGCGGCGGCGCCCGCTTCACCGTGGAGCTCCCGGTCCAGGATCCGGAGGCCTGGTGAGGCGCCCCCGGGCAGTGGCCGCGGCCGTGCTGGCCCTGGTGGTGACCGCCGGCTGCGGCGTGGTGGCCGCCGGGGGGCCCCGTCCCATCCCCCGGGCCCAGGTGCCCTTCCACCTGCTGACAAAGACCCCCCCGACCACCACCACCACCACGGCCCTGGCCGACGTGCCGGTGACCGTCTACTTCGTGGCCCCCACGCAGGAGACGCTGGTGACAGCGGCCCGGGCCGTGCCCACCGACAACACGTTGCGCACAGTGCTCCACGCCCTCTTCGCCGGCCCCACAACGGTGGAGCGGACACGCGGGGTGCGCACGGCCATCGGCAGCGACGTGCGCCTGCTGAAGGTGCGCCCCGAACGGCCGGGACCGGGCACAACGGCGGTGACCCTCGACTTCAACCAGGCCTTCGGCCAGATCTCGGGCACACAGCAGGTGCTGGCGGTGGCCCAGGTCGTCTACACCACCACCGCCTACCTGGGCACCGGGATCGGGGTGCAGTTCGAGATCGACGGCGTGGCCACCGACGTGCCGACGGCCACAGGTGCCCAGGTGGCCGGCCCGGTCCACCGGACACGGTACGCCCCGCTGGCGCCGTCTGCCGCGCCGTAGGCGCTGCTCAGCCGGCCTCCTCCTCCTGCCAACGCACCCGGGGAGCCCCGGACCACAGGTGCTCCAGGTCGTAGAAGTCCCTGGTCTCCTGCAGGAACACGTGCACCACGACGTCGCCGTAGTCCATCAGGACCCAGGAGCCGTCGCGCAGCCCCTCCACGCTGGACGGCGCCCCGCCGCCGCCGGTCTTGACCTGCTCCTCGATGGCCTCCACCAGGGTCCGGACCTGGCGGGGGTTCCGCCCGCTGGTGACCACGAAGGCGTCGACCACGCCGAGCAGCTCGCCCATGGCCAGGACCACGGTGTCGTGCCCGAGCTTGGCGTCGGCCGCGCCGGCCGCCAGCTCCGCCGCCCGGGGGACGGTCACCGGCGGCTCAACGGACCACGTCCAGCACCGCCACCGCCGCCACCAGGGCCAGCGCCAGCAGGGCTACGCCCAACAGGGCGATGAGCTGCCGCTGCCGGCGGGCCTGCCGCCGCACCGCCCGCACCCCGTGGGCCGCGTCGAGCGCCGTCCAGGGCCGGGCCCGGGGGAGCTCCGCCGTGTCGACGATCGACGCAGTCATCTCCCGACAGCGTACAGTTCTCGCCGCCGAATGCAACGGACCACCGGCTCAGGCACCAGCCCGTCGACCGACCGACCGCCGGCCAGCAGGGCCCGCACCTCCGAGCTGGACACGTCCACGCCCCGGCCGTCGACCCGCACCACCCGCCAGCCGGCCGGGTCCGGAGGCTCCGGGCCACCTGGCCGGGAGACCACCACCAGGGTGGCCAGCTGCCGCAGGTCGTCCACCCGCTCCCACGTGGGGAGGCTGGCCACCAGGTCGGCGCCGACCACCACGGAGAGGTCGGGCCCCGGCCGCCCGGCCTGTCGGGCCCGCCGGCGCAGCTCCTCCACCGTCTCCACCGTGTAGCTGGGGCCGCCGCGGTCGATCTCCAGCCGGCTGGCCTCCACCCCCGGTATCCCCTCGGCGGCGGCGGCCACCATGGCGAAACGGTCCTCGGCCGGGGTGACGGCCCGCCGGGGGGCCTTCTGCCACGGGTGGTTGGCTACCACCAGCAGCACGCGGTCGAGGGCCAGGGCGTCGCGGCAGCGGACG
>JASHWO010000285.1 GCA_030044045.1 Acidimicrobiales bacterium | reverse complement strand
ATCTGCTCGGCGGCGTAGGCCTCCCGGGTGGCCACGGCCTCGTAGCGGTGGGCCCGCCCGACCTTGGTGCGGCGTACCAGCTCCTTCTGGCGGAGCCGGTCCAGCACCGTGAGCACGGTGGTGTACGCGTGGTCGGGCAGCTCCTCGGCCACCTGGCGCACCGTCCGCCCCGTCCCCATCGAAGCCCACAGCACGTCCATCACCCTGCGCTCGAGCTGCCCGAGCCGAGCCACCGGCACCCGCCCCTCCCGTCGCCGGGGCGGCCGGCCGACGGCTTGAGTTCCTACGGAGCGTAGTTCTAGCATCGACCGGTGGCCGCTGCCGTCGGGCTGCCCCCGCTGCACGGGAGCCAGTTCTTCTCCTTCCAGCTCGACCCGATCCCCTTACTGCTGCTGGTCGGGGCGCTCGTGCTCTACCTCTGGGGCGCCCGCCAGGTGACGGCGCGTTACCCCCGGCACCCCTGGCCGGCCGGGAAGACCTGGGCCTTCGTGGCCGGGCTGGTGGTCACCGGCCTGGCCGTCTGCACGTTCATCGGCGTGTACCAGCAGGAGCTCTTCTACGACCACATGGTCCAGCACCTGATGCTGGTCATGGTGGCGGCACCGCTGTTCGCCATCTCGTCGCCGATCGACCTGGCTTGGCGGGGGAGCGCGGGGGAGCGCCGGGCCCGGCTCACCCGGTGGCTGCGCTCCCGGCCCTCTCGGTTCCTGGCCCACCCGCTGGTGGCCTTCGTGCTCTACGCCGTGGTGATCCCGCTCACCCACCTGACCGTCTGGTTCAACGACACGATCGAGTACCCGGCCCTGGACGACGCCGAGCATCTGATATTCCTGGCCGTCGGGTTCATGTTCTGGCGCCAGATCTTCGGCTCCGACCCGAACTGCTACCGCATGCACCACGGCGCCCGGTTCCTCTACCTGTTCCTGGCCATCCCCATCGACACCTTCACCGGGCTGGCCCTGGACCAGAGCAGCCATGAACTGTTCCCGGCCTATACCGCCTTCCACCGGACGTGGGGCCCGTTGCCGGTGCAGGACCTGCACATCGGCGGGGTGATCATGTGGGTGGGCGGGGACACCCTGATGCTCTGGCCGATGATCCCGGTGGCCTTGGCCTGGCTCCACCTGGAGGAGCGCCGCGCGGCCCGGGCCGACCGGGAGCTCGACTCGATCGACTTCCGCCTGGACCCTTCCACGCCGTATGCGGCCACATTCGATAACTTGACATAATGTACATTATCGGCGGTTCAAGGGAGGTGGGTCCGGCTCGGCCGGGCGGACGGCGTAGGCGCAGGCGTGGGCCCCGTCCATGAGGTGCGCCACCCGCTCGACCCGGGCCCCAGGCAGGGCGTCCCGCAGAAAGGCCAGCTCGCTGGCGCACGCCTGCCGGTACCCGGTGGCCACGGTGAGGATGGCGCAGTTGTGCTCGGTGACGAGCCACCCGCCGCCCTCCAGCGGCCGCACGTCGGCCAGGTAGCCGTCCTCGTCGAGGATGCGGGTCAGCTCGGCCACCCGCTCGTCCACCGTGGCGCCGGCCAGCCGGGCCCGGGCGTCGGCCACCCGGCGGCGGCGTCGCTGCTCGAACAGGTCGGTTACCTGCTCGCTGGCCGGCCCGCCGAGGTAGCCCAGTAGCTCCGTGGTCAGGTCGCCGTAGCGCTTCGGGAACAGCGGCTCGGCCGCTGGCGACAGCTCGTAGCGGTGCACTGGCCGCCCCCGGCCCTCGGGGTCGGGCCGGTGGGTCACCAGGCCGTCCTGCTCTAGGCGGGCCAGCTGCTGGCGGACGGCCGGCACCGTGGTCCCCAGCTCCCCAGCCAGCTCCGGCGCGGTCATGGTGCCGCGACGCTTGACCGCCTCCAGGATGGCCCGGCGGGGCCCGGGCAGGTTGGCCAGGGGGGAACCGGTCACGGCAACACCAGGTGGACGTCGCCGAACTCGTGCCACAGGTAGCCCTCGGCCAGGGCGGCCTCGTAGCTGCGGACCAGCAGTTCCCGACCGGCAATCGCTTCGAGCATGGCCAGGTGCGACGCCTCCGGCTCGTGCCAGCCGGTGAGCAGCCCGTCCACCGAACGCACCACCCGGTCCGGGGTGACCACCGTCTCCGTCCAGCCGCTGCCCGGGCTCACCAGGCCCCGGGCGTCGACCACCGTCTCCAGGGCCCGCACCACGGTGGTGCCCACGGCCACCACCCGGCCCCCGACCCGACGCACCTCGTTGACCCGGCGGGCGGTAGCCGCCGTCACCTGGAAGTACTCGGGGTACGGCGGCTCGCCGGCCCCGGGCGAGGCCACGCCGGCGTGCAGGAGCAACGGGGCCACCCCGATCCCCCGGGCCATCAACCGGGTCAGCACCTCGGGCGTGAAGGGACGGCCGGCGCTGGGCATCTCGGCCGAGCCGGGCTCGGTGGCGTAGACGTTCTGGTACATGGCGATCGGCCACTCCCCCTGCACGTAGCCGTAGCGAATGGGGCTCCCGTGGGCCGACAGGTAGGCCGGCAGCGGCCCGGGCACCTGCAGCGCGGCCACCCAGAGCCGCACCCCGCCGGTCACCGGCGCGTAGGGCGCCAGCAGGGTCACCCGCCCGCCGGCCGGCAGATCGAAGGCCTGGCCGGCCTCGGCGGCGAGGTGGGCCCGGCCGTCCCGGCGGATCTCCACCGTCCAGAGGTCGGCGGGCAGCCGGGTCGACAGGTGGACCTCGACCGGCCCCGCCCGTCCCCCGGTGGCGGGCAGGCTGGCCGCCAGGGTGCCCGAGGTGTTGACCACCACCAGGTCGCCCTCGGCCAGGTGGGCCGGCAGCTCGGCGAAGGTGGCGTGGGCCAGCGAGCCGTCGCCCCGGTGAGCCACCAGCATGCGCACGGCGTCGCGGGTGAGCCCCCGGGCTTCGGGCGGCGAAGCCGCCTCCATCTCCGGCGGCAGGTCGAAGCGGAGGGCGGCCACCCGGGCTGGCTGCGCACCGCTGGTGCCGAACGGGGCTGTCGCCGGGCCAGCCACCGGCGCCGGAGGCGGGCCGTCCGCCGAGGCCGAGGCCGGGCCGGCTGGGTCCGCCAGGTCCAGGGGGGCTGCCGGAACGGGGACGGCCAGCGCACCCGTCGCCGCCGCCGCGCTCATGCCGCCACCTCCCCCTGCAGATCCGCCACCCGGTAGCGCCCGCTGGGCCGGTCGCTGGCCACCAGGTCGAGCAGCGCGGGCACCACCGTCTCGGGCAGGGGGCGGTCGGAGATGTCCTCGCCCGGGTAGGCCGCCTGGTGCATCCGGGTGCGCAGGTCGCCCGGGTCCACCGACCACACCCGCACGCCCGGCTCCTCGGCGGCCAGCACGGCGCCGGCCTGGTCCAGCGCCGCCTTGGACGACCCGTAGCCACCCCACCCCGGGTACGGCTCGACCGCGGCGTCGGAGGTCACGTCGAGGACCCGGGGGAAGGACGCCGCCCGGAGCAGGCCCAGGGCCTCCTGCGCCAGGGCCACCGGCGCCACCACGTTCACCTCGAGCACCTCCCGCAGGTCGTCCAGCGGGTAACGGGTCATCGGCGGCAGCGGCGACGTGCCCAGGGTGCTGGCGTTGTTCACCAGTAGGTCCAGGCCGCCCAAGCGCCCGGCCGCCGCCACCAGCGCCCGCCGGTGGGCCGGGTCGGTGACGTCGCCGGGGACGGCCACCACCTCTCCCGGCGGGCCGGGTCGGCCGATCTCGTCGACGGCGGCGGTCAGCTCGGCACTGTCGCGGGCGTCGACCACCAGCGACCACCCCCTCCCGGCCAGGCCGGCGGCCAATGCCCGCCCCAGGCCCCTCGACGCTCCGGTGACGATGGCCACGCCCATGGCACCCACCTCCCCGGCCACGCCCACCCGGCGGGCCTACCCGAATAAAGGTAGAGATTACTTCCTTTATTCCCCAGGCGTGGGGCGACGGAACCCGTTCCTGCGGGCGCCGGCCCGGCCGGGAAGGAGGATGGTGCCTCCCCGACGCGTGCCGGCGCCCGCAGCGAACGGGACCTCGGGGCGACGGGACCGTCACCTCCCGCGCCCGGCGGGCGGCCCGGACCGGCGGGGTGGCCGGCGGGCGCCGCAGTCCTGTCGACGTGCCGTGCCGCCAGTAAAACCCCATCGTGTGCAGGCGACGTGCAATGGGGGTGGAGACCGGGTGGAGAATCGGTTGGCGTATGGTGTCCGCCCGGGCGCCGGTGGGTGGCGTGCCGAGGCTCAGCGGTCCCGACCCAGCCCCAGCCGGTACCCGCCGCCCCGCACCGTGAGCACGATCCGGGGCGACCGGGGGTCGTGCTCCAGCTTGCGCCGGAGGTTCCGCACGTGGGAGTCGACGGTGCGCTCGTAGCCGTCGTGCTCGTAGCCGCGTACCCGGTTGACCAGCTCCTGGCGGGAGTAGACGCGGCCCGGGTTCCCGGTGAGGGCGGCGAGCAGCCCCCACTCGGTGGGCGTCAGCACCACCGGCCGGCCGCGCACGCGCACCTCCCGGCGGGCCTCGTCCAGGCACAGCTCGCCCTGGCCGAACGAGCCCGGGCCACCGGCCGCCCCGTCGGCCCGCCCCCGCCGCAGGATGGCCTGGGCCCGCAGCACCAGCTCCCGCGGGCTGAAGGGCTTCGTCACGTAGTCGTCGGCACCGAGCTCGAAGCAGCGGATGCGATCGGCCTCCCCCACCTTGGCCGACAGCACCACGATCGGCACGTCGCTCCCCCGGCGGACCTCCCGGGCCACCTCCTCCCCGGGCACGTCGGGCAGGCTCAGGTCGAGGATCACCAGGTCCGCCGTGCCCCCGGCGGCCAGCGCGATGCCCTCGGCCCCCGAGCCGGTGGACAGCACGCCCATGCCCTCGCGCTGCAGGTAGCCGCGGACCAGCTCGCGCAGGTCCAGCTCGTCCTCGATCACCAGGACGGTGGCGGCCACGGCGTCAGCGACCCGCCGGCACCGGCCGGCGCCCCCCCCGTCCGGGCACCCGTCGAGCATGATGGGGGGCGTGGCCGTCGACGTGATCGTGGAGATCCCTGCCGGCGGGCGGAACAAGTACGAGTACGACCACGAGCGGCACGTCATCCGCCTCGACCGACGGCTGGCCACCGCCACGGCCTATCCGGCCGACTACGGCTTCGTCCCCGAGACCCTGGCCAAGGACGGCGACCCCCTCGACGCGCTGGTGCTGCTCGAGGATCCCACCTTCCCCGGATGCCTGGTCCGGGTGCGGGTGCTCGGCGTGTTCTGGATGCACGACGAGGCCGGGCCCGACGCCAAGCTCCTCACCGTCCTGGCGCACGACCCGGCCTGGAGCGAGGCCCACGACATCGGCGACATCCCCGGGCACCTGCTCGACGAGATCGAGCACTTCTTCAGTATCTACAAGGACCTGGAGCCCGGCAAGCGCAGCGAGACCGGCGGCTTCGAGGGCCGGCAGGCGGCCCTGGAGGAGCTGGCGGCGTGCCGGGAGCGTCATGCCGCGACGGGCGGTGGCCCACCGGCCTGACTGGTCGCGTGCGACCGACCGCCCGGCGAGCGGGTAGCGTGAGCGCCGCATGTCCCGTCGAATCGACATCGAGCTGACGAGCCACTCCGGCGAGGCCTGGACCTGGCGCGCCGCCGGGGCCAAGCAGCCCAAGGGGAGCCTGCCCGGGGACATGGTGCCGGGCGGGGCGTCGGTGGGCGACGTGCTGCGCGCCGAGGTGGAGAGCGGCATCGAGGGGATCGAGGTGGTGGCCCTGGCCGCCAAGCCGTCGCACGAGCACCCGGCCAACCGGATCGAGGTGATCGGGGTGCCCCGGCGCGGTCCCGACGTCGTGCTCGTCTCGGCCGGCGGCGGCCGGCGGCGGGGAGGGGAGGAGCGACCGCCACGGCGGGGGGGCGACGACCGCCCCCACCGCCGGGAGGGCCCGCCGCGGCGCGA
>JASHWO010000284.1 GCA_030044045.1 Acidimicrobiales bacterium | reverse complement strand
CGTGTTCACCACCAACCTCGCTCCGGCCGCCTCGGTGGTGGTGAGTCGCGAGCACCTCGTCGCGTCCAACGGCGCGGCGGCCGCGGTCCTGATCACCTCGGGGAACGCGAACGCCGCCACCGGGACGGCCGGCCTGGAAGCCGCCCGCCGGCTCTGCGCCGCGACCGCCGAGTCGATCGGTGCCGGCCCCCGCGAGGTCCTGGTGTGTCAGACCGGGCTGATCGGCGTGCCCTTCCCCCTCGAGGTGGCCCTGTCGGGCCTGGGAGCGGTGGTGGGGGCGCGGGGCTCCGGGCGCGACGCCTCCTCGGCCGCTGCCCATGCCATGTTGACCACCGACACGGTGGCCAAGGAGGCCCTCGTCGAGGCGGCCGGCTTCTCGGTCGGGGCGATGGCCAAGGGGGCGGCCATGCTGGCCCCCGACATGGCGACGATGTTGGCCGTGCTGGTGACCGACGCCGGCGCCGAGCCGGCGGTGCTGCAGGAGGTGCTGCGGGAGGCGGTGCGGTCGACGTTCAACGCCATGACCGTCGACGGTTGCGCCTCGACCAACGACACGGTGCTGCTCCTGGCCAACGGCAAGGCCGGGCCAGCTCCCCGGGAGGCCCTGGCGGCGGCGGTGACCGAGGCCTGCGGGTCGCTGGCCGCCCAGATGGCGGCCGACGCCGAGGGGGCGACCAAGGTGGCGCACGTCCGGGTGTCCGGCGCTCGGTCCGACGCCGAGGCCCACCGGGCGGCCCGGGGGGTGGCCGACTCGCTCCTGGTCAAGTGCTCGCTGAACGGCGAGGATCCGTACTGGGGTCGGGTGGTGAGCGAGCTGGGCTCGGCCGGGGTCGACTTCGACCTCGACCGGGTGTCGGTGCGCTACGGCGGCGTGGCCGTGTGCCTGGGGGGGGCGGCGGCCGACCACGACCGGGCGGCGGTGGCCGACCACATGGCCGGCCGGCAGGTGGAGATCGCTTGCGACCTGGGGTTGGGGGAAGGGTCGGCCGTGGTGCTCACCACCGATCTGGGTTACGGCTACATCGACGAGAACCGGACCACCTCGTGACGGGCGGGCCGGACACCACGGCCGGCGTGGGGCAGGGGCCCCACGCTGCGGAGGAGCCTGGGTTGGGGCGCCCAGGCGGGCCAGCAAGCACCGCGGACGTACTGGTGGAGGCGTTGCCCTACATCCGGCGCTTCTACAGCAAGGTGGTGGTGGTCAAGTACGGGGGCAACGCCCTGGCCGGCGGGGCCGGCGACCCGCTGCCCTCGTTCGCCCAAGACGTGGTGCTCCTCCGCTCGGTGGGCCTCCTGCCGGTGGTGGTGCACGGCGGCGGCCCCCAGATCGGGGAGCTGCTGCAGCGGCTGGGCAAGCCGACCGAGTTCCGGGACGGGCTGCGGGTCACCGACGCCGAGACGCTGGAGATCGCCCGCATGGTGCTGGTGGGCAAGGTCAACCGGGACATCGTCTCCGCGGTGAACGTGCACGGCCCGTTGGCCGTGGGGCTCTCCGGCGAGGACGCCAACCTCATCACCGCCGAGCCCCACGCCGCCGAGCTGGGCTACGTGGGCAACGTGCTCGAGGTGGACCCGACCATCCTCCGGCGGCTGCTGGCCGAGGGGCTGGTGCCGGTGCTGGCCACCATCGGGGCCGACGCTACCGGCCAGGCCTACAACATCAACGCCGACGCCGTGGCCGGCGCCGTGGCCGAGGCCCTCGGGGCCGAGAAGCTGCTCTTCCTGACCGACGTGGAGGGCGTGCGGGCCGTGGCCGAGGACCCGGCGTCGTTGTTACGGCAGGTGACGGCCGACCGGCTCGACGCCCTGGTGGCCTCGGGGGCCGCCGCCGGCGGCATGGTGCCGAAGGCCCAGGCATGCAGCCGGGCGGTGCGGGCCGGGGTGGCCCGGGCCCACATCCTGGACGGGCGGGTCCCCCACGCCCTGTTGCTGGAGCTGTTCACCGACGGCGGGGTCGGGACGATGGTGGAGCCATGACCTCTCTCATGCGCACCTATCCCGACCCGCCGGCGACCTTCGTGCGGGGGGAGGGGATCTGGCTGTTCGACGCCGACGGGCGGCGGTACCTCGACGGCATCTCGGGATTGGCCGTCACCTCGCTCGGCCACGCCCACCCGGTGGTGGCCGAGGCGGTGGCCGAGCAGGCCCGCACGCTGAGCCACGTCTCCAACCTCTACGGCAACGAGCTGGCCCCGGAGGTGGCCGCCACCCTCGACCGGTTGATCGGCGGCGGGGAGCAGGCGGCCGGCGGGCAGGTGTTCTTCTGCAACTCGGGGGCCGAGGCCAACGAGTGCGCCCTGAAGCTGGCCCGGCGCTGGGCCGGGCCGGGCCGGCACGTGGTGGTCTCGGCCTGGGGGTCGTTCCACGGCCGCACCCTGGCCACCCTGGCCGCCACCGGGCAGCCGGCCAAGCACGCGCCCTTCGAGCCGCTGCCGGGAGGGTTCGTCCACGTCCCCTACGACGACCTCGACGCCCTGGCCGCCGCCCTCGACGGCACCGGTCCTGGCACCACAGCCGGCGTGGGGCAGGGGCCCCACGCATCGGAGGAGGCCGGGGTTGGGGCCCCGGCCGGGCGAAACAGCATCGCGGTGCTGCTGGAGCCGCTCCAGGGGGAGGGCGGGGTGGTGGTGCCCTCCTCCGACTACCTGGCCGGCGTGCGCGCCCTCTGCACCGAGCGGGGGGCCCTGCTCATGCTGGACGAGGTGCAGACCGGCCTGGGCCGGACCGGCCACTGGTTCGCCTTCCACGCCACGCATCTCCAACCCGACGTGGTGACCATGGCCAAGGCGCTGGGCAACGGCATGCCGGTCGGCGCCTGCTGGGCCCGGGCCGAGGTGGCAGCGGCCTTCGGTCTCGGCGACCACGCCACCACCTTTGGGGGCCAGCCGCTGGCCTTGTCGGCGGCCCGGGCGACGCTCCGGGTGATGGAGGAGGAGGATGTCTGCGGACGGGCCCGCCGGGCCGGGGCCCGCCTGGCTGCCGGGCTGGAGGGGCTGCCCGGAGTGCGGGCGGTCCGGGGCGCGGGGCTGTTGCTGGCGGCGGAGCTGGTGGAGGCCGCCGCGCCCGACGTGGTGACCGCGGCGCTCGGCCGTGGCCTCCTCGTCAATGCCGTCCGGCCCGACGCCGTCCGGCTGGCCCCCTCGCTCTTGATCAGCGACCAGGAGGTGGACGAGGCGGTGGAACGGCTGTCGGCGGCCCTGGGGGCGGTCCTGGGTGCGGAGGCGGTGCGGTGAGTAGCGGCAGCCCGGTGGGCGGCAGCGGGCGGCCGAGCGGCAGCGGGCCGGCGGCCGGTGGTGGACCGGCGGCCGTCCGGCACTTCCTCGACGTGGACGAGGCCCTGGTCGAGGTGGCGTCGCCCGAGGTGGCGGTGCTGCACTGCCCGCCCACCCACCGGGGCGAGGAGATCACCGCCGGCGTGGTGGACGGGCCGCACAGCGTGGTGTGGGTCCAGGCCGCCCACTGGCTGACCGCCATGCGGGGCCTGTTCGCTTGGCTGGTCGGGGTTGGGGCCCCAGGCGGGGAGGCAACCCCAGCCGGCGTGGGGCAGGGGTCCCACGCCGCGGAGGCAACCCAGTGAAGCTGGCCAAGCACCAGCGCCAGCACCGGGTGGCCCGGCTGCTGGAGGCCCGGCCCGTGGGCAGCCAGGCCCAGCTCGTCGAGCTGCTGGCCGCCGAGGGGGTCGAGGCCACCCAGACCACCGTCTCGCGCGATCTGGAGGAGCTGGGCGCGGTCAAGGTCCGGCTGCCCGGGGGCGAGACGGCCTACGCCCTCCCCGAGCTGCCCAGCCGCCAGATCGCCCCGGAGGACCACCTCCGCCGGGTGCTGGGGGAGTGGGCAGTGGAGGTGGCGCCGTCCCAGAACCTGGTGGTCCTGCGGACGCCGCCTGGTTGTGCCCATGTCGTAGGCTCGGCCCTCGACCGCAGCGGGCTGGAGGGCATCCTCGGGACGGTGGCCGGCGACGACACGGTGCTGGTGGTGGTGGACGAGCGGCGCGGCGGGCCGGCGGTGGCGGCACACCTGGCCGGGCTGGCCGGGCTGGCCACCCCGGGAGACGGGAAGGCCGCCGG
>JASHWO010000283.1 GCA_030044045.1 Acidimicrobiales bacterium | reverse complement strand
CGCTTGATGAGCCCGGGGTGGGTTCGGCTCACCACGATCTGCGGGCCCTTGGTGGTCTTGCGCACCTCCACGATGTAGGCCTTCAGCCGGGCCCCGTGCTCGTAGCGCTCGTAGGAGACCTGCTCGGCCTGGGGCAGCAGCGCCTCCACCTTGCCCAGGTCGAGCAGGGTGTAGCGGTTGTCGGTCTGCTGGACGATCCCGGTGACGATGTCGCCCTCCCGGCCGGCGTACTCCTCGTACTTCATGTCCCGTTCCACCTCGCGGATCCGCTGCAGGATGACCTGCTTGGCGGTCTGGGCGGCGATGCGGCCGAAGTCGTCGGGGGTGTCGTCCCACTCGTTCACCACGTTGCCCTCGTCGTCCAGCTCCTGGCCGTAGACCCGGATCTCGCCCGACTCGGGGTCGATGGTGACCACCGCCTCCTCAGCGGCGTCCGGCCGGCGCTTGTAGGCGGCCACCAGGGCATTGGCCAAGGCATCCAGCAGCGTCTCGACCGAGATCCCCTTGTCACGGGCGATCTGGCCCAAGGCGTCGAGGAACTCGAAGTTGGTCTTGCTCATGGCGTGGTGACCCTCTCTGTCTTGCTCGTGCGCGGCCGGCCGCGGCTGGGCGACGGCGCCGGCTTGGCGCCCCACTCGAACACGGTGCGGGCCCGCTCGACGTCCCCGTAGGCCAGGCGGCAGGTGCCACCCGGAAGCGCCAGCTCGAACCCTGTCCCGTCGGCGGCGGCCAGACGCCCCTGCACCCGCCGCGGCCCCTCGGCGTCCGGCACCGTGCGCACGGACACCGTCTCCCCCACGGCCCGGGCGAACTGCTCGGGGGTGCGCAGGCGGCGCTCCACCCCGGGGCTCGACACCTCCAGGTGGTAGCGCCCAGGCAACGGGTCGGCCCGGTCGAGGGCGGCGGACACGGCGCTGCTGGCCTCGGCCAGGCCGTCCAGGTCCACCCCGCCCTCCCGGTCCACGGTCACCCGGACCACGCCGGGTCCGATCTCCACGTCGACCAGCTCGAGGTCGTGGGCAGCGAGCACGGGAGACAGCACGTCGTGCAGATCACCGGTCATCGCCGCCACCTCCCTCCTCGAGACTCCCTACGCCCTCCCCACCGCTGCACCACACCGCCCCCGGCGCAAAAGGAAAGCGTGGGCGGCGGCCCACGCTTCTCCAACGTCCAACCGGACAGCGGGTGAATTATAGCGCCTGCTGCCGGGAGCTCGCGTCAGTAGGCGCGGCCCACCACGGCCACCAGCCCGTCCTCCTCCCCCTCGGCCAGGGAGCCGTCGGGCCGCTGCAGGCAGCGCACGCCGAGCGACCCGGCGGCTAGCCGGGCCTCGCCCTCGGGCCCCACCGCCGACCAGGGGACCCGGGCGAACCCGTTGGCCGCGGCAGCCACCGCCCCCGCCAGGTCGCCCACCTCGGCGGTACGGGAAGCCCGGGCCGACTCGGCCTCGGCCCGCAACGCCGGCCCCACCCCGGCCAGCACAGCCATCGCCTCGCCCACGGCCGCCGCCAGGGCCACCGTCGCCTTCTCCCGCCGGTGGCGGGTGACCAGGGTGACGTTGCCCTCGGCCAGGTCGCGCGGGCCCACCTCCAGGCGGACCGGCACGCCCTTGCGCTCCCAGTCCACGGACCGGCGGCCGAACCCGGTGTCCACCCGGTCGTCGAGGCGGGACCGGATCCCCGCCGCGCCGAGGTCGGTCACCAGGGACTCGGCCGCCCGCTGGACGCCCTCGCCCGGGCGGGCCACCAGCACCACCACCTCGACCGGGGCCAGCGCCGGGGGGAGGCGGAGCCCGGCTGTGTCCCCGTGGGCCATCACCAGGGCGCCGACCAGCCGGGTGGACACCCCCCACGAGGTCTGCCAACCGTACTGCAGCACCCCTTCGGCGTCCGAGTACTGGATGCCGAAGGCCCGGGCGAAGTTCTGGCCCAGCTCGTGGCTGGTGCCCATCTGCAGCGCCTTGCCGTCGCCCATCATCCCCTCGCAGGTCCAGGTGCGCACGGCGCCGGCGAAGCGCTCCCGGGCCGTCTTGTGGCCGGCCAGCACCGGGATGGCCAGCACGTCCTGCATCGTCGCCAGGTAGACGTCGCGCAGGATGCGCAGGGCGTAGGCCCGGGCGCCGGCCTCGGTGGCGTGCACGGTGTGGCCCTCCTGCCACAGGAACTCGGTGGTACGCAGGAAGAGGCGGGGGCGCAGCTCCCAACGCACCACGTTGGCCCACTGGTTGACCAGGAGCGGCAGGTCACGGTGGCTCTGCACCCACTTGGCGAAGAAGTGGTTGATGACCGTCTCGCTGGTCGGCCGGACCACCACCGGCTCCTCCAGCTGCTTGCCGCCACCGTGGGTGACCACCGCCAGCTCGGGGCTGAACCCCTCGACGTGCTCGGCCTCGCGTCGCAGGAACTCCTCGGGGATGAACAGGGGGAAGTAGGCGTTCTCGGCCCCTGCCGCCTTGATGCGCCGGTCCAGTTCGGCCTGGAGCCGCTCCCAGATGGCGTAGCCCCAGGGGCGGATGACCATGGTCCCCCGCACCGGGCCGTTGTCGGCCAGCTCGGCACCGGCCACCACCTCCTGGTACCAGCGGGGGAAGTCCTCGGCCCTGGGGGTCAGCGCGCCTGCCATGGCAGCGCAGGATACTGGCGGCCCTCCCGGTCCCGGCCCACCCTCCCGGTCCCGGCGCCGCCCTACCCGTCGTGGGCGGTCCTGGTCCGGATGCGCCCGATGGCCAGCGCGGTGGCGTTGGGGTCGTCGCCCTTCTCCTCCAGCAGGGCCTGCCGGTCGGCCTCGGCCTCGGCCGCCGCGCCGGCCTGGGCCGCGGCCAGGCGGGCCTCCACCCCCTCGGCCACCAGCTTCTCGGCCTCGGCCACCAACGCCTCGACCATCTCGTCCTCCTGCACCACCCGGACGATCTGGCCCCGGATGAAGAGGTGGCCCTTGTGCCGCCCGGCGGCGATGCCCAGGTCGGCGCTGCGGGCTTCCCCCGGCCCGTTCACCACGCAGCCCATCACCGCCACCTGCAACGGCAGGTGGCGGTCCTCCAGGGCCTCCTGGGCCGCCTTGGCCACGGCGATCACGTCCACCTGGGCCCGCCCGCAGGATGGGCAGGCGATCAGGTCCAGTCCCCGCCGCTCCCGCAGGCCCAGGGCCTCCAGGAGCTGGCGCCCGGCCCGGGCCTCCTCCACCGGGTCGGCGGTGAGCGAGTAGCGGATGGTGTCGCCGATGCCCTCGGCCAGCAGGGTGCCGATGCCGGCCGTGCCCTTCAGCAGCCCGGCCGGCGGCGGGCCGGCCTCGGTCACCCCCAGGTGGAGGGGGTGGTCGAAGGTGTCGGCGGCCAGGCGGTAGGCGGCGACCATCAGCGGGACCGAGGACGCCTTCACCGAGATCTTCACGTCGTGGAAGCCGACCTCCTCGAAGTAGGCCAGCTCGATGCGGGCCGACTCGACCAGGGCCTCCGGGGTGGCCCCGCCGTACTCGGCGTAGAGGTCGGGGTGGAGGGACCCGGCGTTGACCCCGATGCGGATGGGCACGCCGCGGTCGCGGGCCTCGGCCGCCACCTGCTTGATCTCCGACTCCTTGCGCAGGTTGCCCGGGTTCAGCCGGAGGCCCTGCACCCCCGCCTCCAGCGCGGCCAGGGCCATCTCGTGGTGGAAGTGGATGTCGGCCACGATGGGCACCGGGGAGCGGGGCACGATCCGGGCCAGCCCCTCGGCGGCCGCCGCCTCGTTGCAGGTGCAGCGGACGATGTCGGCCCCGGCGGCGGCCAGGGCGTAGATCTGGGCCAGGGTGCCCTCCACGTCGGCCGTCTTGGTGGTGGTCATGGACTGCACCGAGACCGGCGCGCCGCCGCCCACGGCCACGTCGCCCACGTGGATCTGGTGGGTGGGCCGGCGCGGGGGGAGCAGATCCATCGCCCACATTGTGCCGTGCCCGACCCCGCTACTGGAACGGGTTGGCGATGGGGTGGACGATGTCCAGGTAGAGAGCGGAGACCACCACCACGATCAGCACCGCCGAGAAGCCGTAGACCACCGGCAGCAGCTTGGCCGTGTCCGCCTGGTAGTAGGGCCGGCCCCGGCGGGTGCGGGATCGCTCGTAGAGGGCGATGGCCACGTGACCGCCGTCGAGCGGGAGCATGGGCAGCATGTTCAGGACGCCGAAGGCGATGTTCAGGGCGATCAGGATCTCGATCAGGTAGTACGCTCCCGACTCCTCGGCCTGGGTGGCCGTGCGCACGGCGCCCACGATCGACTCCGGGCGGTCGCCGGTAGCCGCGCTCTGCTGGGCCGCCTTGGCGCTGGTGAGGCTGTCGTACAGGTTGCCGAAGGCCTGGGGGACCGAGCGGACGATCCGGCCGGTGTCCACCCCGACCGCCACCACCGCCGTCCCCAGGCTGCGCACCGGCCCTTCGGAGCTGAACACCGTCGCCCCGCCCAGGCTGACCCCGATCAGGCCTACCGTCTTCTCCTTGCCGGAGCCCGGCCCCAGGGCCTCGCTACCTGTGGCCCGGTAGTGGCCGGCGGCGGGGACCACGGTCAGGTGCAGGGTGCGGCCGCCCCGGTCCACGGTGAGCGGGACCGGCGAGCCCGCCGACCGGTTCACCGCCCGGAGGAACTGTGTGGCGTCGGCCAGGGCGCGGCCGTCCACACCCACCACCTCGTCGCCGGGGTGCAGGCCGGCTTGCTGGGCGGCGGTGGTGGCGTGGCCGGGCCAGCGGGTGAAGCCGGTGATCCGCACGGCCACGGCCGAGGTCGGCGTGCCGAAGTAGAGCAGGGCGCCGTAGGCCAGGAGGAAGGCCATCACGAAGTGCATGACCGACCCGGCGCAGGCCACCAGGAGCCGGTTGCGGAACGGCTGCTGGCGGTAGGTCCGGGGCTCGTCGACCGGGTCGACCTCCTCCAGGTTGGTCATCCCCGGGATCTTCACGTAGCCCCCGGCCGGGATGGCCTTGACCCCGTACTCCGTCTCGCCCCGGCGGAACGACCACAGCCTCGGCCCGAAGCCCACGAAGTACTCGGTCACCTTCATGTGGCTCCACTTGGCCGTGGCGAAGTGGCCCAGCTCGTGGACCATCACCATCACCACGATGGCCACGATCACCACCAGCAGCGGGCCCCAGCCGAGCAGCAGGAAGATCGCCACCACCGCGGCCACGGCGGCCGCCAGGCGCAGCAGCGGGTTCACGCCGCCTCCTGACGGCGGCGGACTGCCGCTCACGCCGCCTCCTGACGGCGGCGGACTGCGGCCTCGGCCCGCT
Organism: Acidimicrobiales bacterium; assembly: GCA_030044045.1. The sequence goes on along the minus strand of JASHWO010000283.1, from coordinate 444 downwards.
CCCGGGCCCGCCGGTCGGCCTCCAGCACGTCCCCCACCGCGGCCATGGGCGCCCCGGGGCAGGCGGCCAGCACCTCCTCCACTACCTGGGCGATGCCCAGCCAGGGCAGCCGGCCCTGGAGGAAGGCGGCCACCGCCACCTCGTTGGCCGCGTTCAGCCACGCCGGGGCGTCCCCCCCCTGCCGGCCGGCCCGGTAGGCCAGGTCCAGGCAGCCGAAGAGCTGGCGGTCCGGCGGCTCGAAGGTGAGGCTCATCGGTGCCGACCAGTCCAGCGCCCCGAACGGCGTGGCGATCCGCTCGGGCCAGCCCATGGCGTAGCCGATGGGCAGCCGCATGTCGGGCCAGGAGAGCTGGGCGATGGTGGCGCCGTCGGCCATCTCCACCATGGAGTGCACCACCGACTGGGGGTGGACCACCACCTCGATGCGGTCGTAGGGCACCCCGA
>JASHWO010000031.1 GCA_030044045.1 Acidimicrobiales bacterium | reverse complement strand
GGGCCGTCGTCGAGCTCGTCGGCAACCTGCCCCCGGAGGCCGGGCGTGCCGTGGGCCGGGAGGTCGGCCGGGAGGTCGGCCGGGAGCTGGCGGCGGCGGCCGTCCCCACCATCACCCCGCTGGCCGAGAACGACCGTCGCTGGCAGTACTTCCGCCGGCTCGCCCCGGCCGAGCTCCTGGCCTGCTGGGCCGACGGGGACCCGCACGCCCCGTTCCTGGGCTGGGCCGTGGGACGGCCCTTGCGGCTGGTCGCCGAGCCCGGCGAGGGCGCCGTGACCCGGGCCGCCGACCTGGGGGAGGGGCTGGAGGTGCGGATGGCCCCCGGCGGCCGGGGCGACGACCCGGCCTTCCGCATGGCGCTCCGGGTGGACGGGGAGATCCGGGCCCGCCTCGACGTCGAGCGGGCCGACGAGTACGGCCACGCCGGCTCGCTGCTGGCCGAGATCCGGGAGCGGCTCACCCCGGGGTACCTGATGGACGCCCTGGTGCGGACCGAGGCCATCGACCATCCGGCGCCCCGTCCCGAGGACCTGGCCGCCTTCGACCGGCTGGTCGAACGGCTGGCCGCGCTCCTGCCCGGCCAGGAGGGGTGAGCCGCCGGCCGGCCGGGCGGGTCGGGCGCCGCGGCGGGGAGCGGTGCGTCGTCGCCCGGGACGGACGTGACGCTGGTTGGTAGCCTGGGCCAGTTCACCACCAGCCAGGCGTGGTCCCGGGCCGACCGGGCGCCGCCGCCGGATCTCCGGGACCGCCCATGAACATCGTGGTCAGCAACGTCAAAGGGGGCGTCGGCAAGACGACCACCTCCGTGTACCTGGCCGCCGCCGCCGTGGCCCGTGGCTACGACCCGGTGCTCCTGGTCGACGCCGACCGGCAGGCCTCTGCCGCCGAGTGGCTGGAGGAGCGTCCGGTGGAAGGCGTCGGGCTGGTGGAGGCGCCGTCGGAGCGGACCGTGGGCCGGGCCATGGCCCGCCACGACGGGCTGGCCGTGGTGGACACCCCGCCCGGCGACGAGCGGATCGTGAAGGCCACCATCGAGCGGGCCGACGCCGTGGTGATCCCCACCCGGGCCGGCGGCGTGGAGTACACCCGGGTGGTGGCCACCGTGGAGATGCTCCCGGCGTCCACCCCGCGCGGGGTGGTGGTGTGCGCCGCCCGGCTGGGCACCAACGACCTGCAACAGACCATCGAGTGGTGGTCGGGGCAGGGCGTGCCGGTGTGGGGGGTGGTGCCCGAGCGGGTGGGGATCGCCGCCGGTCCCGAAGCCCGCCTCTACCCCGAGGGGCTGGAGGCCTACCAGGAGGTGCTCCGCAAGGCCCTGCGCCGCCGGTCCCGGTAGGGCGCGCCTGCCGGCCCGGCCTCAGGCGTCGCGCAGGGTGGTCACGAAGGTGCTGCCCGGGCCAGGGGTGGTCACCAGCTCGATCCCGCCGTGGTGCAGCTCGGCCACCGCCTGGGCGATGGCCAGCCCCAGGCCACTGCCGCCGATGTGCGCCGTGCGGGCGTTCGACCCGCGGAAGAACCGGTCGAACACCTGCTCCCGCTCGGCCTCGGCCACCCCGATCCCGTTGTCGGCCACGATCACCTGCCAGCCGCCACCCGACGGGAAGGCCTCGATCCGAGCCCAGCCGCCCGGGCCCGTGTACTTCACGGCGTTTGACAGCAGGTTGTCGACGAGCTGCCGCCCCCGCTCGGCGTCGCCGGAGAGCGGGGGGCCGTCGGTCACCGCCTGCTCGATGGTGACCTTGCGGGCCAGGGCGGCGGGGCCGATGGCCTCCACCGCGGCCGCCACCAGCCGGGGCACGTCCACCGTGCCGGTGGTCACGCGCACCGTGCGGGACTCGAGCCGGCCCAGGAAGAGCAGGTCGTCCACCAACCGCAGCAGGCGGTCGGCGTTGCGCCGGATCACGGCCAGGTACTCGGCCTGCTCCGCTGCGCCGTAGCGCCAGGGCTGCTCGTTCAACAGCTCGGAGAAGCTGATGATGGAGGTGAGGGGGGTCCGCAGCTCGTGCGAGACCGACAGCACCAGGTCGGTCTTCATGGCGTCGAGCTCCTGCAAGCGCCGGACCTGCTCCTGCTCGCGGGTCAGGTGGGCCTGGCGCTCCCGCTCGGCCACCCGGTGGGACAGGGCGAAGTGGGCCAGGCCCGCCGCCCGCTCGGTCAGCCCCCAGTGGCCGAGGTCCGGCTGGCGGAAGCGGCGGGACCACAGCACCAGGGTGCCCAGGGGCTCGCGGTGCTCGGAGGGGATGCCGTAGCTGTAGCCGGCGCTGGGATGGGGCGGGGCCGGCACCGGGACGCACCAGCAGGCCACGTAGCCGGCCGCCTCGGCCGCCCGGCCCAGGGCCGGGGGCAGCAACCCGTCGGCCGCCGCCGCCGGCACGTCCTCGATGAGCACGTGCTCCCCGCTGGCCACCGCCTTGTCCCAGGGTCCGTCGTCCACCAGGAGGTTCGACGGGACCCGGCTGGGGATCCACGCCGGGTCGCCGCGGGGCCAGTACAGGGCGGCGTCGACCCCCGACAGGCGGATCTCCACGAAGGCCAGGAGCCGCCGCAGGGCCTCGTCGCTCAGCGAGTCCTGGGCCAGGGCGGTGAGCGCGTCGTCGAGGGCCCGCCGGCCGGTGGCCTCACGGGTCACCACCAGGTGGGCGGCGATCTCCGGGGAGGCCAGGAAGTTGTTGGCCAGCGTCTCCACGGTGACCCAGTGGCCGTCGCGGTGCCGTAGGCGGACGTCGAAGGGCAGGTCCACGTTGTCGTGCTCGAAGCTCCCGTCGAGCCGGTGGGACGCGCCGAACGCCACGAAGGTCTCGATCATCGGCGCGTCATGGGGGTGGACCAGGGACACGATCGACCGCCCGGCCAGCCAGGCCGGGTCGTAGCCGAGCGTCCGGGTCACTGCCGGGCTCACCCAGCGCACCCGGGCGTCGGCCTCCAGCACCCAGGTGGTCTCGCTGCTCCCCCGGAGGAGGGCCTGCACCACCGAGGGGTCGGGGCCGGCGGGGCCGGCGGGGTTGGCATCGGGGCCGGCGGGGCCGGCCCGTGTCGTGCCGGGCGGCGCCGGTGGCGGCGTGCCTGCATCGGCGGTGCCCACGTCCCCGCCCGCGTCCGGTACGGCCCCGGCGCTTGCCGGGTCCCGGTGCCTCCCGTCGTCGTTCGGGGGGAGTGTGCCCATCCGTCCGTCCGTTCCTCGGCCAGGGTACCCCCGGTCGCTGGCCCGCCGCGGCGGCTGCGGCCCGGCCGGCGGTGCTGGCTACGCTGACGGCGCGCCGGACCGAGGAGGGGTGATGGCTGAGAGGTCCAGCGGGGGCGAGCAGGTGAGGCCCCGGTCGGGGCTGCTGGCTGGCCGGGTCTGCGTGGTGTCCGGGGTGGGGCCGGGGCTGGGCCGGCAGGCGGCGCTGGCCCTGGCGGCGCACGGTGCCGACCTGGCGTTGGCGGCCCGCCGGCCGGCGACCCTGGACGAGGTGGCGGCCGAGGTGGCGGCGTCGGGGGCCCGGGTGGTGGCGGTGCCGACGGACATCACCGATCCCGACCAGTGCCGGCGCCTGATGGCCACCGCCCGGGCCGAGCTGGGCGGGGTGGACGTGCTGGTGAACAACGCCTTCCGCTTCGACGTGTTCCAGACTTTCGAGGAGGTCGACCTGGCGGTGTGGCGGAAGATCGTCGACACCAACCTGTTCGGCTCGCTCCAGGCCACCAGGGCGGCCCTGCCGACCATGCGGGAGCGGGGCGGCGGGTCGGTGGTGATGGTGGCCTCGATGGCTGCCCGGAAACCGCCCGTCCTCCAGGGTGGCTACGCCATCTCCAAGGGGGCGTTGCTCACCGCCACCCGGGTGCTCGCCCAGGAGCTGGGGCCGGGCGGCATCCGGGTGAACGCCGTGGTGCCCGGGTGGATGCTGGGACCGTCGGTGGACGTCTACGTGCAGATGACCGCCGGCCACCGGGGGATCACCGAGGAGGCGGTAGTGGCCGAGCTGGCCGAGCCGATGCCCCTGGGCCGGGTCCCCACCGACGCCGACGTGGCCGGGACCATCGTCTACCTGGCCTCGGACCTCTCGGCGGCGGTCACCGGCCAGGCGGTCGACGCCAACGGCGGCGAGTACCTGGCGTAGGCGTCAGGCTGCCGTGTCGCCCCGCCGGACGGACGAGCGCGGGAGGGTGACCGTGGTGGGCTCGTCGACCACGTAGCCGCTCAGCTCGGGCTGGACGAGCGCTACGCGAACCTCGATGGTTCGCAAGGTTCTGTCATGGTCGGGCTGCCCGGATTTGAACCGGGGACCTCTGCGTCCCGAACGCAGCGCGCTAACCAAGCTGCGCCACAGCCCGCCGCCGGTGTGCCCACCGGCTACCGCAGATCTTAGCCGCGGCGGCCGCCCGGGCCCGAGGGCGCGGCGGCCCGACCGCCCC
>JASHWO010000282.1 GCA_030044045.1 Acidimicrobiales bacterium | reverse complement strand
CGTCGGGAGCGGTGCCCGCGGCCGTCCGCACCGGCTCCCGCTCGATCCGGGTCGGCACCGGCGCCGGCTCCAGCTCGTGGTGGCCGTCGCCGGGCCGGGGCTCGGAGGGCACGGCCACGTACTCTCCGGCCGCCGTCCGGGACACCACCAACGCCCGCTTGCGCTTGCCCGCCCCGTGGACGCCCTGCAGCTCGAGGCAGATCCGCCAGGCGGCGAAGCCGACCACCACGGGCACCACGATGGTGGCGATCCGGAAGAACCAGAGCACCTCGTTCAGCGACACGTGGAAGAAGTTGGCCAGCACGTCGGTCGAGCTGGCGGCGAACAGCGTGAACAGGAGGGCGATCATGGCCACCCCGGCGGCGGTCCGCTTGGGCCGGTCACGCGGCCGGTCGAGGAGGTTGTGCAGCTCGTTGTCCTTGGTGAAGATCCGCTCGATGAGCGGCCAGCCGAAGCAGAGGTTGAACACCAGCCCGGGGAAGATCACCGCCGGCAGGAACACCTCGAAGGGGACGGTGTGGCCCCAGCCGGTCCACTCCCAGCTCGGCATGATGCGCAGGGCGCCGTCGAGCCAGCCCATGTACCAGTCCGGCTGCACGGCGTAGGAGATCTTGGACGGATCCTGGTAGGGGCCGAACTGCCAGATCGGGTTGATCTGGGCCAGCCCGCCCAGCAGGGCGATCCCGCCGGCCACCATGAGGAGGAAGCCGGTGGTCTTGGCCATGAAGGTGGGGAACATGGGCGAGCCCACCACGTTGTGCTCGGTGCGGCCCTTGCCCGGGAACTGGGTGTGCTTCTGGCGCACCAGCAGCCCCAGGTGGGCGCTGAGCAGCCCGATGATGACCAGCGGGATGATCAGCACGTGGATGATGTAGAGCCGCTCGATGATGACGTCCCCGGGGAAGCTTCCGCCCCAGAGGAACACCGCCAGGTAGTTGCCGACGAACGGGATGGACAGGAGGATCGAGTACCCGATCCGCAGGCCGGTCCCCGACACCAGGTCGTCGGGGAGCGAGTAGCCGATGAAGCCGTTCAGGATGGCCAGGATCAGCAGGACGATCCCGATGGTCCAGTTCAGCTCGCGGGGCTTCCGGAAGGCACCGGTGAAGAAGATCCGGGCCATGTGCACCACGATGGACCCGATGAAGATGTCGGCCGCCCAGTGGTGCATCTGGCGCATCAGCAGCCCGGAGCGCACGGCCAGCGACAGGTTCACCGTGGACTGGTAGGCCTCGGACATCCGCACCCCGTCCAGCGGCTTGTAGGCGCCGTGGTACACCACCACCGCCTGCGAGGGCACGAAGTACAGGGTGAGGAAGATGCCGGTGGCGATCAGCACCACGAAGGAGTAGAGGGCGATCTCGCCCAGCATGAACGACCAGTGGTCGGGGAAGATCTTGTCGAGGAAGATCCGGCCGCCCTTGGCCACCCCCAGCCGGTCGTCGAGCTCGTCGATGGCCTGCTGGACGCGCCCGTAGGGCTTGGCCCGGCGAACCTCGCGCTTGGTGCGGGGTGCGGCGGCGCTCATGCCCCGTACTCCTTCTTGGGTGTGCTTGTGCGGCTCCAGAAGCCCGGGCCGACGGCCTGGTCGTAGCCGGCCTGGGCCCGCAGGTAGCCGTCGGCGTCGATGTACAACGGGAGCTGCGGCAGCGGCCGGGGGGCCGGCCCGAACTGGGGCACCGCCCCGTCACGGACGTTGAACATCGACTGGTGGCACGGGCACACCAGCAGCTCCAGCTCCTGCTCGTACAGGCCCACCGGGCAGCCCAGGTGAGTGCACATCTTCGAGTAGGCCACGTACCCCTCGGGGCCCCAGGTCTCCCGGCCGGGCTCGGTCACCAGGTCGGTCTCCTGCACCCGGATGAGCACCGTCTGGTCGATGGCCTGCCCGCTGTCGGTGTTCTGGTAGTGCTCGGGGTAGACGGTGAGGATCCCGCCGGGCTGCATGTCGTCGCGGTGGACGGGCCGGCCGTTGATGTCCACCAGCCGGCTGCCCTTGCGCCAGTCAGTGGTTGTCAGGAGCTTCCCGGGCAGCGGGCCCAGCGACCGCAACAGCGGGAAGGCGGCCACGATGCCGAAGATGCCCAGGCCGCCGGCGAGCAGCCCGCCCAGCAGCTTGCGCCGCTTCACCACCACCCCGCTCCGCTCGACCAGGGCGGCGGCCATGGCCTCCCGCTCCGGCTCGGTGGAGGACAGCGGGTGGCGCTCCTCCACGAACGGCCCCTGGGGCATGAGGTACTTGCCCCAGGCGGTGAGCCCGAAGCCCAGGGCGAAGAGGCCGGCCCCGAGGGTGACCGCCAGGACCCAGGGGGTGGCGTTCACCGTGTAGGCCGCCCCGAACCCGGCCACCCCGCCGATGCCCACCAGCAGGATGACGGCGATCAGCCGCTCGCTGCGCTGGGGATGGCGGGCCGCCTCGCCGAGGTGCGGGTCGTCGAAGCGGGCCACCGGCATCGGCACCTTGGTGGCGGTGGCCGTGCCATGGGCGGCCGTCCCGGCCGACGTGCCATGGGCGGCCGTCCCGGCCGACGTGCCGTTCTCCTCGGTCATGCCCGGTCTCCGATCCAGAAGCACACCAGCATCAGGCCGCCCACCCCGAACAGCAGGGCCACGAACCCCTCGGCCACCGGCCCGATGCCCCCCAGCCCGAACCCGCCGGGATTGGTCGGGTGCTGGATCTTCTCGGTGACGTAGACGACGATGTCCCGCACCTGGCTGTCGGAGAGGTTCCCGGTGAAGCGGGGCATGTTGGCCGGGCCGGTGCGGATGGCCTCGGCGATCTTCGTCGCTGTCGGTGTGTGCAGCGTGGGGGCGTTGGTGCCATAGGCCAGCTCGTCACCCATCCCGGTGATGGTGTGGCAGGCGGCGCAGTTCAGGGCGAACAGGCTGGCCCCTGTGGCCAGGTTGGCGTGCTTGGTGTGGACCTGGGGGATGAAGGGCGCCGCCGGGGACAGCGATGTGATGAAGGCGGCGATCTCCTCGGCCTGCTTGTCGTTCAGCCGGGGCGGCTTGGACTGGGCCTCGGTGCTCAGGGGGGTGGCGGCGGGCATCCGGCCGGTGGTGACCCAGAAGTCCACGGTGGCCGGGCCCACCCCGATCAGCGACGGCGCCGCCGAGCTGCCCTGGGCGTCGGCCTCGTGGCAGCTCGAGCAGACCTGCTCGAAGAGGGCCTCGCCGGCGCCGATGTACGACTTCGGCGGCCGCTGGTAGGTGATGGCCGAGTTCCCGTAGCTGGTGAGCCGGCCGCCGCTGCAGGTGACGCGGTCCGACGACTTGGGGGTGCCGGAGTTCGGCGGGCCGGGCGGGCTGAGGGCGTCGATCTCCTGCTTGCAGGCGGCGATGGCCGTGTCGGCCGCCACCCGGGAGGGGGAGCCGCTGACCGACTGCACGGCACCGGTGCGCGCTGTCAGCACCACCGTGACCGCCGACGTGAGCTGCCCGTGGCCGGCCTTCGGCGTGGCCCCGGCCCCGGCGGCCAGGCCCAGCACGCCACCCAGCCCCACCCCCAGCACGACCAGGGCCGGCAGGAGGTGGCGGTTCCGCAGCAGGCGCCGGACCGTCGTCACTTCAGCAGGAAGAGGCAACTGTAGAGACCGATCCACACGATGTCGACGAAGTGCCAGTAGTAGCTGATCCCCTGGAAGACCGACAGCTCGCCGGGGTCGCCGGCCGGGCCCCGCATCCGGCCCAGCAGGAACACCATGGCCACCAGCCCCAGGAACACGTGGAGCCCGTGGAGACCCGACATGATGTAGAAGAGCGAGCCGTAAGCGTTCGTGCTCCAGCGGGTGGCCTGGGTGACCCACTCGTAGAACTGGTTCCCCAGGAACATCATGCCGAGGGCGATGGTGCACCCCACCCAGATGCGGGCCCCGCGGCGGTCGTAGCGCTCCTCGCAGAACACCGCCTTCTGCATGGTGAAGCTGGACGACACCAGGATGGCGGTGAAGACGCCGGCCTGGATGGTGTCGAGGTGGGTCCCTACCGGGGGCCACGGGTGGTCGTTGGCCCGGATGCTGAAGAAGGCGGCGAACAGGCCGCTGAAGAACATCAGCTCCGACCCGAGCCAGATCATCACCCCGATGGCCAGCATCGGGGGACGGTCGTGGACGACCCGGCGCGCCCTGGCCGGCGGCTCCACGGAAATAGCCTGGCTCACGGCGTATTTCCTACTCGACCGGCACCCCCCGACGCCAACATCCTGGTCACGGCCGGACCCACCGTCAGCCCAGCGTGAGCCCGGCCGGGAGGGGCGTCGACGACACCACGGCCAGCCGCCGGGTGGGGCGGGTGAGGGCCACGTAGAGGGTGCGCAACCCCCTGGTGGTGACCGGCGGCGGCCCCTCGCGACCGGCAGCCTCGGGGCCGGCACTGTGCTCACGATCGCCTCCGGCACTGTGCTCACGATCGCCTCCAGCGATGTGCTCACGATCGCCTCCAGCGATGTGGCCCGGGTCCACCACCACCACGGAGTCGAACTCCAGCCCGTTGGCCTCGCCGGCCGGGAGCACCACCAGCGGCGCCGCCAGCCCGTCACCGCCCGGGAGGCGCGGGTCCACCGCCTCCAGCTCCTGCTCGGCCAGGGCTCGGACCACCTCCCCGATCTGGGCGGCGGGGACCAGCACGGCGGTACGGCCCGGCGAGACCGCCGCCATCTCGGCCTCGACCACCTCCGCCACCCGGCGGGCCAGATCATGCGGGGGCACCACGGACAAGGTGGGCCGGTGGCCCGACCGGCGGACCGGACGGGGCGGGGCCACGTCGGGGGCGGCCACGGCCAGCACCCCCGCTGCCACCTCGACCACCTCGGCCGGCGTGCGGTAGCTGACCGTCAGCTCCACCAGCCGGGGTTCCCGCCCCGGGGCCAGGTGGGCGGCGACGTCGTCCCAGCCCTGCGGGGCCCAAGGGCCGGTGGCCTGGGCGATGTCGCCCACCGCGGTGACGGAGCCCGACAGCGATCGCCGGGCCAGCATCCGGAGCTGCAGCGGCGAGAGGTCCTGCACCTCGTCGACCACGATGTGACCGTAGGCCCGGGGCTCCTCCTCGGCGTGGGGGGGCGGGGCGCCCGCCGCCGCGTCGAGCCCCGCCGGCCACTGCCCGCCCTCGTCGCGGGGCCGGTACTGGCGCGACCGGGCCCGCCGGGGCCCGAGCACCACCCGGGCCTCGTCCACCAGCGCGGCGTCGGCCGCGGTCCAGGGCACCTCGTCCAGCGAGGCGCTGCGGGGCCGGTGGAGCGAGGCCTGCTCGGCCGCGGTGAGGATGCCCCGGCCGGCGGCGGCCAGGAGCGGCCGGGCGCCGAGCAGGTCGTGCAGGAGCTCGTGGGGGGAGAGCCGGGGCCACATCCGGTCGAGGGCCTCGGCCAGCTCGGGCACCCGGCGGAGCTGGCGCCACAGCTCCTCCAGGTCGAGCTCGCCCAGGTCGGGGTCATCGGTGCCGGCGCGCCCCTGGCGGAACCGCCGGTACTGGTCGGCCAGGCGCCGGGCCACCTGCTGCTCGACGAACCGGCGGCGGGCGTTGTGCGGGCCTGAGCGGCGGCGGGCCAGCCGCACCACCTCGGCCGAGTCGGCAGCGGTCAGCCGGAGGGTGGTCGCCCCGAACGGCACGGCCACGTCACGGCGCAGCGGCCGTTGGCGGGTGCGCACCGCCTGGGCCATGACCCGGGCCATGCGGGCCTCGCCCTTCAACCGGGCCACCCCGGGCGGGTCGGTGCCCCGCACCTTCACCTCGGGCACCAGGCCCGACACCGTCGAGAGGGTCACCCCGGTCTCGCCCAGCGAGGGCAGCACCTGCTCGATGTAGCGGAGGAACAGCGGGTTCGGCCCCACCACCAGCACCCCCTGGCGCTCCAGCGGGAACCGGTGGGTGTAGAGGAGGTAGGCCGCCCGGTGCAGCGCCACCGCCGTCTTGCCGGTCCCCGGCCCGCCCTGCACCATCAGCACCCCGGCCAGCGGGGCCCGGATGATCTCGTCCTGCTCCCGCTGGATGGTGCTGACGATGTCGGCCATCCGGCCGGTGCGGGCCCGGCCCAGGGCGGCCAGCAGGGCCGCCGGGCCGCCGAGGGAGAGGTCCTCGACTGTGTCGCTGAGCCCGGCCGGGGCCCCAACCCCGGCCTCCTCCGGGGAGGCGGGGACCCCAGCCCCGCCCCCAACCGTGCTGTCGCTGAGCCCGGCCGGGGCCCCCGATCGAGCGCCGTTCCCGGCCGGCCCGCCCGGGCGGGCACCGTCGCCGGCGGGGTGGGCGAAGTACTCGTCCTCCACCCCGACCACGGTCCGGCCCCGCACGGCCAGGTGCCGGCGGCGGGCCAACCCCTGGGGGTCCAGCCCGGTGGCCCGGTAGAAAGGCTCGGCTACCGGCGCCCGCCAGTCGACCACCAGCGGCTCGTGGTCCTCCCCGGAGACGGCCAGCCGGCCGATGTGGAACGACTCCGCCCCGCCGCCGGGCCCCGGCAGGCGGTCGATGCGGCCGAAGCACAGCGCCTGGTCGCCGACGTCCAGCTGGGCCAGGCGGGCCAGGCTGGTGCGCACCACGATGTCTCGCTCGGTACGCGACTGGAAGGTCCCGCCCCGCCCGAGGTCCAGCACCGACTGGAGCATGCCGGTGGCGTCGCGCCGCATGGCCTCGAGCCCCCGGTAGGCGCGGTCGAGGATCGCCTGCTCCTCCTCGATGTCCCGGTCTGCGGCCACGCCAGTCCATTCCTCCGGTGGTGTGACGGGCGAACCAGGGATCCTAGTGCGCCGCCGGTGGACGGCTGCCGGGGATCCGGTGGATGGCTGCCGGGGGTGCCGCCTGCGATGATCTGGTGGAGCGACCGGCGCTCCGTCCGCAGGACGACCACGAGGAGGGCGAGATGCTCATCTCCACCATGAACGACGTGCCCGGCTACCGGGTGACCAGCGTCCTCGGCGAGTGCTTCGGGCTCACCGTCCGCTCCCGGAACGCCTTCTCCCAGTTCGGCGCCGGGCTGAAGTCCCTGGCCGGCGGGGAGCTGAAGGGCATGACGAAGAACCTCCAGGCCAGCCGGGAGGAGGTGGTGCAGCGGCTGTGCGCCGAGGCCGAGGCGAAGGGGGCCAACGCCATCCTGGCCATGCGCTTCGACACCTCGGAGATGG
>JASHWO010000281.1 GCA_030044045.1 Acidimicrobiales bacterium | reverse complement strand
GACGAGCCGACGGGGAACCTGGACTCGGCCTCGGCCGGCGACCTGCTGGGCCTGATGGACGAGCTCCACCGGGCGGGACGCACCTTGGTGCTGATCACCCACGACCCCGAGGTGGCGGCCGCGGCTGAGCGGACGGTGCGGATCCGGGACGGCCTCGTCGTCCCCACCGAGGCGGTGAGTGACCAGTGAGCGAGCCGCAGACGAGCGAACCGGCCGGCACAGGGCGCCGCTCAGCGGCAGTGCTCCCGAAGGGAGCCCGCCAGTGAGCGAGCCGCAGACGAGCGAACCGGCCGGCACAGGGCGCCGCTCAGCGGCAGTGCTCCCGAAGGGAGCCCGCCAGTGAGCGAGCCGAAGACGAGCGAACCGGCCGGCACAGGGCGCCGCTCAGCGGCAGTGCTCCCGAAGGGAGCCCGCCAGTGAGCGAGCCGAAGACGAGCGAACCGGCCGGCACAGGGCGCCGCTCAGCGGCAGTGCTCCCGAAGGGAGCCCGCCAATGAGCTGGCTGGAGACCCTGCGGACGGGGTTGGAGGCGGTCCGCACCCACCGGCTCCGCTCGGCACTGACCGTGCTGGGCATCATGATCGGGATCGCCGCGGTGATCCTGACCGTCGGGCTCGGCCAGGGGGCCCAGGACAAGGTCACCTCGGAGATCAACGCCCTGGGCACCAACCTCCTGACGGTGACCCCGGGCAGCAGCTCGTCGGGGGGCATCCAGAAAGGCTTCGGCTCGGCCACGACCCTCACGACGGCCGACGCCACGGCCCTGTCCTCGAAGACGGTGGCTCCCGACGTCCGCGCCGTGGCGCCGACGGTCCAGTCACCCGAGAGCCTGGTGGCCGGATCGAACACCTGGACGTCGACAGTGGTGGGCACCACGCCGACGTGGGAGTCCGTGCGGGGCCGGACGGTGACCCAGGGGCGGTTCATCGACGACCAGGACGTGGCCGACCACGCGGCGGTAGCGGTGCTGGGGCCGACAACGGCCTCCGAGCTCTTCAAAGGGACCGACCCGGTGGGCCAGACGGTCGACGTGGACGGCGTCCCCCTGACAGTGGTCGGGGTGCTGAACTCGGTCGGGTCGACCACATCGACCGGGACCGACCAGGACGACCAGGTGATCGTGCCCATCACCACGGCCACCGAGCGCATCTTCGGCTCGACCTCGCTCAGTTCGATCCTGGTGCAGGCGGCGTCGAGCGACGCCCTGTCCTCCGCCTACCAGGAGGTCGACGCCGAGCTGCTGGCCCTGCACGGGATCGCCACATCGTCGGACGCCGACTTCACCATCACCACCCAACAGTCGCTGGACTCCACCGCCACCTCGGTGGACCGGACGCTCACCATCCTGCTCGGCGGGATCGCCGCCATCTCCCTCCTGGTCGGGGGGATCGGGGTGATGAACATCATGCTGGTGTCGGTGACCGAGCGGATCCGGGAGATCGGGCTCCGCAAGGCCCTGGGCGCCACCCCCGGCCTGATCCGCCGGCAGTTCCTGCTGGAGGCGTCGGTCCTGGGGCTCTCCGGCGGCGCCCTGGGCGCGCTCATCGGCCTGCTGGGGGCGGCGTTCCTGCCGAAGGCCATCGGCGACCCCGTCGCCGTGTCGGCCACGGCCACCGCCGGGGCGCTGGTGGTGGCCATCGCCATCGGCCTGGTCTTCGGCGTGTACCCGGCCAGCCGGGCGGCCCGCCTGGCCCCGATCGACGCCCTCCGCAGCGAGTAGCGAGCAGACCGAGGAGAGACCGGGATGAACCGAACGAGCTCCAGGCACGCGTTGCCGGCGGCCCTCGTCGACGGGCTGCTGGCCCTGGCCGTCGCCGGCCCGACCGGTGGCGGCGGCGGGCAGGTGGCCGGTGGCTGAGCCCCGCCGCCGGCCGGGACGCCGGGCCTGGGCCATCGGCGTGGGCGCCCTGGTGGTGGCGGCCGCGGCCGGCGGGATCACCGCCTGGGCCACCGCGGCGTCGGGGGCCACCGGCTACCGGACGGCCACCGCCACCACGGCCACGGTCGAGCAGACCCTGACACTGACGGGGACGGCCAGTCCGGTCGACCAGGCGACAGCCGACTTCCAGGTGGCCGGGACGGTCGCCGCCGTGGACGTCGCCGTGGGCCAGTCGGTGACCGCCGGGCAGACGCTGGCGTCGTTGGACACCACCACACTCCAGCAGGCGGTGACATCGGCGGAGACGAACCTCGAGGCCGCCAAGGCCACGCTCGCCGAGGACGAAGCAGCCGAGGCGGCGGCGGCGACCACGACGACCACGGCACCGACCACGACCACCACCACGGCACCGAACAGCTCGTCGCCGTCGTCACCGAACGGCACACTGCAGAAGGTCCAGCAGGCGGTGGTCAGCGCCCAGCAGGCGGCCGACACCGCGGCGCAGCAGGCGGCGACGGCGCTGGCCCAGGCCCAGACGGCCTGCGGGTCGGCGCCGTCGTCGGGGACCACCACGACGACGTCCCCTACAGGCTCCGGGACCTCAACAGACTCCACCACGACAGGCAAGGGCTCCCCCGGCTCCGGGGCCCCCACAGCGGGCTCCAGCACAAAGGGCTCCAGCACAGCAGGCAAGAGCCACACCACGCCGCCGGCGGCGACAACGACGGCCACATGCCGGGCCGCGTTGCAGGCGGTGTTGGCCGCCCAGGAACAGGTGTCGACCGACCAGAAGGCGGTAGCGACGGCCGAGAGCAGCCTGGCCCAGATCCTGGCGGCGTCGGGGTCCGGCTCGCCGTCGGGGTCGGGCGCCACAGGCTCCGGCACGAAGAGCCCCGGCGCCACAGACGGCGGGAACGGCTCGTCCGGGAACGGCGTCCCCACCGCGGCCCAGTTGGCCAGCGACCAGGCGTCCATCGACAAGGCCACGGCGGCGCTGATCGAGGCCCAGCAGGACCTGGCCTCCGCCCAGCTCACCAGCCCGCTCGCCGGCACGGTGGTCTCGGTCGACCTGGCCGCCGGCCAGTCGGTGGGCGCAGGGTCGGCGACCGACGCCATCACCGTCATCAGCGCCGGGAGCTTCGAGATGACGGCGTCGGTCTCGAGCAGCCAGGCGGCCGAGCTGAAGGTGGGCGACACCGCCGAGGTGACCGTCGACAGCACGACAGCGCCCCTGGAGGGGACGGTCGCCCGGGTAGGGCCACCCGACACCAGCGGGAGCGGGACAAGCATCACCTACCCGGTGGTGGTGGCCCTGCCGGCCGGGGCGCACGGCATCCGCCCGGGATCGGCCGCCCAGGCGGAGGTGGTGCTGCGACGGGCCGAGGGCGCGCTGGTCGTCCCGACCTCGGCGGTGCACACCGCCGGGACGGGGAATTCGTACGTGACCGTCCTCCGGACAGGGCAGGCGGACCGCCGGCCGGTGACCGTGGGCATCGTCGGGGACATCGACACCCAGATCACCAGCGGCCTGTCCAGGGGGATGACCGTCGTGCTGGCCGACCGGTCGGCGCCGCTCCCCGCTTCGAGCACACGCACAGGCCCGGGCACAGGCGGCGGCCTGAACGGGTTCAGCCCCGGGGGAGGACAGGTCGTCCGGTCGTTCAGCCCCGGGCCCTGACCGACCCCCGCGCCCGCGTCACCGCACGGCTACGGGGCCGGGTCAACCGGGACAGTCCACCGCCACCTCGAGGGCCGCGCACACCTGACGCATCCGTTCGTCGCTGAGGCGTCCGAGCCGGTCGACGAGCGTGACGACCGACGCGCTCTCGACCGAGTCGAGGTTCACGGCGGACCGCCGGGGAATGGGATCCTCTCTGGGTTCGAGGACGACGGAGGGGCGCCCGGGACTACGAACGGGGAAGGTCGAGCGCCACCACCACCGGGGTGTGGTCCGAGGGCTTGTTCCCGGCCGGGCTCTTCTTGCGGGCCTCGCGGTCGATCCAGGCATCGGTGCAGCGGTCGGCCAGCCCCGAGGAGAGCAGCACCAGGTCGATGCGCATGCCGTGGCCCTTGTGGAAGTCGCCGCCCCGGTAGTCCCACCAGGAGTAGATCCCCCCGTCAGGGTGGCGGCGGCGGAACACGTCCACCAGCCCCCAGTCCAGCACCGAGCCGAGCGCGTCGCGCTCGGGCTCGCTCACGTGGGTCATCCCGACGAAGTGCGCCGGGTCCCACACGTCGGCGTCGGTCGGGGCGACGTTGAAGTCGCCGCAGACGGCCACGTCGCCGGCCGGGTCGTAGGTCTCGGACAGGTAGCCCCGCAGGCGGGCCAGCCAGTCCAGCTTGTACCGGTAG
Organism: Acidimicrobiales bacterium; assembly: GCA_030044045.1. The sequence continues at coordinate 1,393 of JASHWO010000281.1, read as the reverse complement.
TGCTCGCTGTCCAGGCTGCGGCCGTTCGGCACGTACACGGAGTGGACCCGCACGCCCCCGCAGGTGGCCGCCACCAGGCGGCAGCCGTGCGCGTCCTCCTCGGACCGCAGCCCCTTGACCGGATCCTCCAGCCCCACCCGGCTCACCACCGCCACGCCGTTCCACCGGCCGTCGCCGTAGTGGACCGCCTGGTAGCCGAGGTCGGCGAAGGCCGGTGCCGGGAAGGCGGCGTCGTCCTGCTTGGTCTCCTGCAGGCACAGCACGTCGGGCTGGCGGGCCTCGATCCACTCCAGCACCAGGGGGAGCCGCGCCCCCAACGAGTTGACGTTCCAGGTGGCCAGATCCACGGCGGGGCCCCGATCAGATCCCGCGGTCGACCAGCACGAAGAGCAGGTCGGCCTCGCATGCCAGCTCCCCGCCGACCGTGGCCCGGCCGCGCCCCGTACCGGCCCGGACCGAGAGGCGGCCCACGGTCACCTCCAGGTCGAGCGTGTCCCCCGGCACCACCTGGCGCCGGAAGCGGGCCCGCTCGATCCCGCCGAAGAGCGGCAGCTTGTCGGCGTAGCGCTCGTCGGCCAGCACGGCGATGCCCCCGAGCTGGGCCAGGGACTCCACCATGAGCACGCCGGGCAGGGTGGGACGTCCCGGGAAGTGGCCGGCGAAGAACAGCTCGTCGCCGGTCAGGCGCCAGCAGCCGGTGGCCGACCGGCCCGGGTCCACGGTCCCGATCTCGCTCACGAACAGGAAGGGGTCGCGGTGCGGGAGGAAGTCGGTCGGTTCCACCTGGTCGAGGCTAGTGCCCCGTCCAGAAACGTTTGCGCCCCGCCACCCCGGCCAGACGACGCCGCTGGCTGCGGGCGCCGGACCGGAAGCTGCCGAGCGCCTGCAGGGGTCTCGCGGCCCGACGCACCGCCACGACCCGTATGGTGGCTCTGGAGGTCCGGCGAACCGGCAGGGTGGAGCTTGTTCGCTGGGCCGCCACCGGGGACAGCACGGCAGCGCCTTGGGGAAGGAGCGCAGGCAGTGGCAGTGGAGCCGGACGCCGCGGCCGGGGGCCAGGCGACCGGGACCGCGGCCCCCACCACCGGGTGGCCGGACCGGCCGGTCGGTAGCGCTGGCCGCCACCGGGGACCGTCGTCACGGATGGTGGCCGCGGCGCTGGCCGTCGCGCTGGTGGCGGCCGTGGCCGCGGCGGCCGTGGTGGCCTGGGCCGGGCCGTCGCCCGTGATCTCCCGCCGCACACCGTCCCTCCCCCCGCCGGCGCCGAACGACGACCTCGGCCGGCACGTCGACCCCGGCACGTCGATCGGCGATCCCGACGTGGTGACCGGCCGCCATCTCGACTACCTCTACAGCAGCGCCGTCAACCGCACACCCCCCTACCTCCCGGTGC
>JASHWO010000030.1 GCA_030044045.1 Acidimicrobiales bacterium | reverse complement strand
AGGGCCCCTTTGCGCAGGGCCAGGAGCTGGAAGGCGAAGCCAGCCAGATCCAGCCCGTTGCCGAGCAGCCAGCGGGGCTGGCGGGCCAGCCGCACCACCACCCCGGGCCGCATGGCCATCTCGGGCGGCTCGGTCTCGGAGGCCTGGTGCTGGAGGACCGAAGCGACCCCATAGCAGGCGGCGCCGACGAGCGCGAGCACCACGGCGGCGGCCACCCCCACACCGTTGCACACCGGCGGGCGAGGTCCGCGGTGATGGTCCCCGGGCCGCAGCCCACGTCCAGCAGGTGGAGGCCGGGGCGCGTTGACGATGAGACATTTTCCGCCGTAGTGTTTCAGATATGCGGGCGACGGGCCTACAGGTGGTCCGGGGGCAGGCCGATGGTGCCGTGGTGCGCCACCTGGGTATCGACGACCGTTCCAACCCGCGCATCCGGGTGGTCGACGCCGCCCTGCGTTGCCTGGCCCGCCAGGGAACCCACAAGACGACGGTGGACGACATCGCCCGCCAGGCCGGCCTGTCCCGGGCCACGCTCTACCGTACGTTCCCCGGCGGCAAGGAGGCGGTCTTGGCCGCCGTGGTGGAGACCGAGGTGGCCCGGTTCCTCTCCGGGCTGGCGGTGGTCATGGGGGAGGCCGGCGACCTGGAGGACACGCTGGTGGCGGGCATGGTCGACGCCGCCCGCCGACTCTCGCGGCACCAGGCTCTCCGCTACCTGCTGGCTCACGAGCCGGAGGTGGTCCTGCCGTACCTGGCCTTCGACCGCATGGACCGGCTGCTGCTGGTGGCCGGCGACCGCATCGCGCCGTTCTTCGGCCGCTGGCTCGAGCCGGACCAGGCGGCCCGGGCCGCCGAGTGGGCCGTACGTATCGTGCTGTGCTATCTGGCCAACCCGGCGCCCGGGGCCGACCTGATGGACCCGGCCCAGGCCCGGTACCTCGTGGGCAGGTTCGTGATCCCCGGCATCCAGGCGTGCCGGCGGGCCGCCGTGACGGAAGGGGCAGTGGGATGACGAGTGAGATGCGGAGCAACGCCGAGCTGATCGGGCGGGACGACGTCCACGACGTGGCAGCCGTGATGGCGCTGGTGGGCCGGGAGGAACCCGGCGGCCGCCACGCGGTGGCCGACCCGTGCCCGGCCGAGTTCACCTGGGACTACGAGAAGGGGGCCCGGCCGAAGCTGGAGAAGCTCTACGAGAAGGCCAAGGCCGCCCAGTGGAACGCCCGCACTGACCTGCCCTGGGAGATCGAGGTGGACCAGGAGCGGGTGGTGGCGACCAACGCCGTTGCCAACGACGACGCCGCACGCTGGGCCAATACCGACACCACGGGCACGGTGCTCGAGCGGTGGACCGACCGGGACTGGACCCGGCTCGGCGTGGAGAACCAGAACTGGCTTCTCTCCCAGTTCCTCCACGGCGAGCAGGGGGCCCTGCTCTGCACGGCCAAGATCGTGGAGACCGTGCCCTGGATCGATGCCAAGTACTACGCCGCCACCCAGGTGATGGACGAGGCCCGCCACGTCGAGGTGTTCTCACGCTACCTCGACGAAAAGCTGTCCGGCCACTACCCGATCAACGCCCACCTGGGCCTGCTGCTCGACGACGTCATCGGCGACCCCCGCTGGGACATGACCTACCTGGGCATGCAGATCATGGTGGAGGGCCTGGCCCTGGCCGCTTTCGGCTTCCTCCACCAGACGACCACCGAGCCGCTGCTGAAGCAGCTCCTGCGCTACGTGATGGCCGACGAGGCTCGTCACGTAGCGTTCGGGGTGCTGAGCCTGCAGGAGTACTACCAAGAGCTCTCTGCCGCCGAGCTGCGCGAGCGCCAGGAGTTCGCCTTCGAGGCGGCCGTGCGGATGAAGGACCGCATGCTGATGCAGGAGGTCTGGGACCGGCTGGAGGTGCCGCCGGCGGACGTGCTGAAGATCGTCTCGCAGGCTCCCGAGCGCGACGACTTCCAGATCCTCCTGTTCTCGAAGATCGTCCCGAACCTGAAGAAGCTGGGCCTGCTCGACGCCGCCGACGGGTGGTTGCGGGCCAGGTTCACCGAGCTGGGGGCCATTGCCTTCGAGGACCTGACCGACGCCACGGAGGACGCCGACGCCTTCGCCGACGGCTCCCCGGCCGAACGGCGGGTGGCCTGAAGGCGTCGGCCCTGGGGCCGGAAGGCCGGCTGGTAGCCTGACCAGCCAATGACCCGGCGTGCACGCTTCGGCGCGGTGGTGACGGCCATGGTGACCCCGTTCGACGGGTCGGGCGCCGTTGACCTCGACGCCGCCGCGGCGCTGGCTCGCTGGCTGGCCGATCACGGCAGCGACGGGCTGGTGGTGACCGGCACCACCGGCGAGGGTCCGGTCCTCGACGACGGGGAGAAGCTGGCGCTCTGGCGGGCCGTGGCCGAGGCGGTCACCGTGCCGGTGATCGCCGGCGCTGGTACCAACGACACCCGCCACTCGATCGCCCTGACCCGAGAGGCCGCTGCCGCCGGGGTGGACGCCGTGCTGGTGGTCACCCCGTACTACAACCGCCCGTCCCAGGAAGGCTTGCTCGGCCACTTCTCGGCCGTCGCTGCGGCGACCGACCTCCCGGTCATGCTCTACGACATCCCGGTGCGCAGCGGCCGGCGCGTCCAGGGCGGCACGCTGCTCCGGCTGCTGGAGTCGGCTGGCAACGTGGTGGCCGTGAAGGACGCCGCCGGGGACCCGGCGGGCAGTGCCCGGCTGCTGGCCCACGCGCCGGACGGGTTCGAGCTCTACAGCGGGGACGACTCGCTCACCCTGCCGCTGCTGGCCGTGGGGGCGGTGGGGGTGGTGAGCGTGGCCTCCCACTGGACCGGCCGGGAGATGGGGGAGATGGTCGCCGCCTATCTGGCGGGCGACGTGGAGGGCGCCCGGCGGGCCAACGCCCGGCTGGTGGAGTCGTACGACTTCGAGTCCTCCGAGGAGTTCCCGAACCCACTGCCCGCCAAAGCCGCCTGCCGGGCCCTGGGCCTGACCGTGGGCCAGTGCCGGCCGCCGATGGGGGCGGCGCCGCCGGAGCTGGACGGCGAGGCGAGGCGCATCCTGACCAGGCTGGGCACGGCCGTGGGGGGCTCGGTTGCCTGAGCAGCGCAGCCGGCGCGGCCGGGGCAGCGGTCGGCAGGGCGGGAACCGGCAGCCGGTGCGCATCGTCTTCCTGGGCGGGCTGGGGGAGATCGGCCGCAACTGCGCCTGCATCGAGGTGGACGGGCGGATCCTGGTCCTCGACTGCGGGATCATGTTCCCCGACCCCGACATGCCCGGGGTGGACCTGGTCCTGCCGGACTTCTCCTACCTGCACGACAACGCCGACCGGGTCGACGGGGTGGTGCTCACCCACGGCCACGAGGACCACACCGGCGGCCTGGCCTACCTCCTGCGCGACCTGGCCCTCCCCATCTACGGCTCGGAGCTCTCGCTCGGGTTGGCCCGGAACCGCATCGACGAGGCGGGGCTGTCCGGCCGGGCCGAGTACGTGGCGGTAGGCGACGGGGAGCGCCGGCGCATCGGCCCCTGCGACGTCGAGTTCATCCCGGTGACCCACTCGGTCCCCAACGCCTTCGCCATCGCCTTCCACACGCCCCAGGGGGTGGTGCTCCACTCGGGCGACTTCAAGCTCGACCTCCAGCCGGTCGACGGCCGCCGCACCGACCTGGCCCGCATCGGCGCCCTCGCCGCCGAGCAGGGCATCCGGCTGCTACTGGCTGACTCCACCAACGCCGAGGAGCCGGGCTTCACCCCGTCGGAGAGCACGGTGGGGGCCACCATGCGCCGGGTGTTCCTGTCGCGGCCCGGGCGCCGGGTGATCGTGGCCTGCTTCGCCAGCCACATCCACCGGGTGCAGCAGGTGATCGACGCCGCCCTGGCCAGCGGGCGCAAGGTGGCCACCCTGGGCCGGTCCATGGGCAAGAACGTCGACCTGGCCCGGCGCCTCGGGATCCTCACCGTGCCCGACGGCGCCTTGGTGGACATCGAGGACGTCGATACCTTGCCCGACGGTCAGGTCTGCGTGATCTCCACCGGTTCCCAGGGCGAGCCGATGTCGGCCCTTTCGCTGATGGCCACCGGCGAGAACAAGCGGCTCCGGATCGGGGACGGCGACGTGGTGGTCATCAGCGCCCACCCCATCCCGGGCAACGAGTGGTCGGTGGGGCGGGTGATCGACGAGCTCCACCGACGGGGGGCCGAGGTGGTGCACTCCGGTGCGGAGGCGGTGCACGTGAGCGGCCACGCCCGGCAGGGCGAGCTGCAGACCCTGCTGTCGGTGGCCCGGCCGCAAGCCTTCGTGCCGGTCCACGGGGAGTACCGCCACATGGTCCACCACGCCGCCCTGGCCCGGGGGATGGGGGTGCCCGAGGACCAGGTGCTGCTGTGCGAGGACGGCGACGCCGTGCGCCTGGACCAGCACGGCTTGCACCGTGACGGGACGGTGCCGGCTGGCTACCTCTACGTGGACGGCACGGTGGGCGACGTGGGTCACGGGGTGCTCCGCGACCGCAAGGCCCTGGCCGAGGAGGGGGTGGTGATGGTGGTGGCCACGGTGGACCTGCACCGGCGGGCCCTCTGCGGCAGCCCGCAGATCGCCACCCGCGGCTGGGTGCACGCCCCCGAGGCCGAGGACCTGCTGGGGGAGGCCAGCCAGGTGGTGGCCGACGCGCTGGTCACGGCCATGGCTGACGGGGCCGGGGACGTGGAGGTGCTGAGCCGCCATGCCCGCCGGGCCTTGGGCAAGCTGGTCGGCGAGCGGACCCGGCGGCGACCCATGATCGTGCCCATCGTGATGGCTGTCTAGATCGGGGGCCGGGGGGCGGGTGACGGGCAGGGGGCGGTACGTGCTGGGCCTGGTGGTGGCGGTGGCCGCCGGTGTGCCCTGGGGACCGGCCGTGGCCGGCGCGGCCGCGCCGACCGGTGGCCCCTCGCCCGGCTACGCCTGCACCTACAACCCGCAGACCGAGGCCTACACCGGGGCCGACGGCACGGCCTCGGCCATCGGCTGGGAGGGCAACGGGCAGGCCGTGGTGACCTGCCTGGGCGGGAGCTTCTTCGTCCAGGACGGCATCGACCAGGACTACGGCTTCGGCATCTACGACGGCGAACGCACCACCTGGACCCTGGCCGACGGGTACCTGCCGGCGCAGGTGACGACGTTCCACCGCACGGGGGTGGCGGTCACCATCACCGAGCTGGCCGACCGGGTGGTGATCGGGGGCCACCCCTACGTGGCCGTGTACAGCCGGGTACGGGTGGACAACCCCACCGGGCGCACGGTGGTCGCCGATCCCGACCCGTCGCCCGGGCTGGTGCCGCTCGGCTCGGCTCCCGACGCCGTACCCCCGCACCGCGCCGTCGACCACGACTACGTGGTGGCCGCTGACCGGTTCGGGCAACAGTACCCGTGGCCCTCGGCGCAGGCCCTGGCCGCCGCCGGCGGCTTCGACCAGCACTTCGCCCACATGCGCCGCTTCTGGGAGCAGCAGCTCGCCGGCATCGCCCAGGTCGAGGTGCCCGACCGCTCGCTGGTGGACGCCTACCGCAGCGGCTTCGTCTACACCCAGATCGCCCGCAGCGGGAACCA
>JASHWO010000280.1 GCA_030044045.1 Acidimicrobiales bacterium | reverse complement strand
GACCTGCCCGACGGCACCCGCTGCTACGGGCGCCTGGACGCGGCCGACGCCCTGGCCCAAGCCGAGCAGGAGGAGCTGGTCGGCCGGACCGTCCACCTCTCGGCCGCCGAGGGCGGCGTCAACCTGGCCCGCCTGTAGCCAGCGGCGCCCGGTCAGCCGGCGCGCACGGCACCGGCGTCGAAGTGACGCATGACGCGTGCCACCAGCTCCTCGGCCGCCGCGCGGTCCTCGGGGCTCGACGGCCCCACTTCTGCCCACAGCCTGGCCGATCTGGCCGCGGAAGGGATCCTGCTCCGCGTGTTCTGCACCTTCTACGGCGACAAGGTGGTCCTACTCCTGTCGTGCCTGGACAAGGGGGCGGACCCGAAAGCCCAGCCGAGAGCGATCCGATCGGCCCGGAAGTTCCTTGCTGACTGGCAGGCGGAGCAGGCGGCCGCCGGTCGGCGCTCCCGGAAGCGGTGACTGGCCATGGTCGGTCTTGGTGTAGGGTGATGGGTGAAAGGCCATCGCTTCGGGGATCACAAGGAGCCACCGTGCCAGCTATCCGCCACGACGACATCCGGAACGAGCTGCTCACCGGGCTTGGCGAAGAAGGCCGTCGCCAGTACGAGGCATTCGGGGCGGTACACGAGGCCCGCCAGGTGACCGTCCGGCTGGCTGAGCTGCGGGAGGCCGCGAACCTCTCGCAGCGTCAGGCGGCGAGGCGCGCTGGAGTCGACCAGGCCGACCTGTCCCGGATCGAGTCAGGCCAGGTCACGCCCTCGCTGCCAACGCTGTTACGACTCCTCGACGCCGTTGGAGGCACGTTGATCGTGGCACGCCAGCGTCGGTCGGCGGGGGGCGGCCGCCTGTAGCTAGCTGGCGGCCTCGGCGGGGGCGGCGTGGGAGAGGGCGGCGGCCAGGTAGGAGCGGAAGGTGGCCACCAGCTCGTCCAGCAGCTCCGGACCGGCCGAGGACGAGGCGAAGAAGACGTTCCGCCCGCCCTCCTCGTCCGGGGTGACATTGACCCGCAGTACGTCGGCGGTGCCCATGTGCAACCGGAACCGCCGCTGGCGCACGCCGGACAGGTCGAGCCCCTCCCGCTCGGTGAACACGAAGAACGACACCAGCGGCGAGGGCGGCACGTAGGGCGCCGGGTCCACCGCCCGGGCCTCGGCCAGCGGCACCGGCATCACGCTGTGGGCCACGGCGTCGCGCAGGGCCGACATCACCCGGGGCGAGACGTCCTCCAGCCGTTCGCCGGGGTGGACCTCGGCCCGGAGGCGCACCGGGCCGGTGAAGTTGCCGATCATCTCCCTGGTCACGGGCAGCCGCCGGTTCGACACGGCCGAGGTCACCAAGAACTCCTCGGCCCCGGCCACCCGGGCCAACGACAGCTCCAGCCAGGACAGCAGCACCACGTAGCCCATGGTGACCAGCGCCGGCTCGGCCTGCTCCAGGGCCCGCCATTCGTCCACCGGCACCTTGAAGAAGCGGCTCAGGCGGCGGTCGCCGGTCCGGGTGGGCCAACGCCCGCACTCCCGCGGCAGCGACATCATCTCCTGCCAGTGGCGCTCCGACCGCTCCTCCCGCGCCGGCGGCATCGGCTGGTCCAGGACGTAGCGGAGGAAGCTGGCGTCGGTGGGCTCGGGTAGGTCCGGCACCGGCCGCCCGGCGTGGGCGGCGTAGGCCCGGGAGATCTCGGCAGCCACCAGGGTCCCCGAGTCCCCGTCGACCAGCGCCTCGGCCACGAACACGGCCAGCACGTTGGTCTTCGGGGCCACCAGGTAGAGCGTGGCCTGTAGCCGGGCGTCCTCCCAAGGCGACATGTCCCGGTACCCGGTCTCGATGGCCTTGACCGCCGCCGCCAGCCCCTGGGCCTTCGGCCGGTCGTCCAGGCGGACGATCTCCAGCACCCCGGGGTGGAACGGGGTCACCACCTGCACCGGCGCCTCGGGGCTGCCTTCGAAGCGGACCCGCAGCATGTCGTGACGCCGCACCACGTCGTCGACGGCCTGGGCCAGCGCCGCCACGTCCAGCTTGCCGTTGAGCTGGTACACCCAGCTCATGAACTCGTGGCTCGGGTTGTGCGCCGACATGAGCAGGGACGACCGCTGGGTCAGCGACGCCGGGGCGCGCTGCGGCCGGAGGTCCACCTCCGTGCCCCCCTCCCCGCCGTCACCGTCTGCCGTCGTGCGCTCCGGCACGTCCCTATCTTGGCCCACGGCAGCGGGGAGTCCGGCCGGCCGTGTGAAGATACGGCGGTGCGGATCACCTTCGACCCCCCGACCGACCCGGCCGCCTACGCCTTCGTCCACCGGCTCCGGGTGCGCTTCGCCGAGACCGACGCCATGGGCGTGGTCCACCACGGCGCCTACCTCCCCTACCTGGAGTCGGCCCGGGTGGAGTACCTGCGCTCGCTGGGCCACCCCTACGCCGAGCTGCGGGAGGAGGGGATCGAGCTCCCGGTGGTCGAGCTGGCCGTGTGCTACCTGCGACCCCTGCGGTTCGACGACGTGGTCGACGTCCACCTGGTGGTGGCCGCGGCCGGCGGGGCCACCCTGGAGCTCGGGTACCTAGTCAGGTCGGGTGGCCAGCCCCGGGCCACCGCGGTGACCCTGCACGGCGTGGTGGCCACGGGCACCGGCCGCCCCGCCCGGGCCCCCGCCTGGCTGCGGGCCCTGGCCCCGGCCACCTGAGCGCCACGGGCACCGGAGCACCGACGCCGGCACGCCGGGCGGAGGGCGGGGCAGACAACGGCGGCGGGAACCCGGAAAGGACGGCCGACCGCCCCACGGGTCGACCCCGGACGCCTAGGCTGCGTGACACAGACGTCAGGTCCGGTCCGGCCGGACCGGACCCCGGGTGCGCCGGGAACGGGCCGGGCCGAGAGCAGGAGGTACGCCGATGCGCACGGAGGACATGATCCTGGTCAGCGTGGACGACCACGTGATCGAGCCGCCCGGGATGTTCGACGGCCGGCTGCCGGCCAAGTACCAGGACCAGGCGCCCAAGCTGGTCCGCCGGCCCGACGGCACCGACTTCTGGCTCTACGACGGGAGCGAGATCCCGAACGTGGGCCTGAACGCCGTGGTGGGCCGCCCGCCCGAGGAGTACGGCATCGAGCCCACCTCCCTCGACGACATGCGCCCGGGCTGCTTCGACGTCCACGAGCGGGTGCGGGACATGAGCGCCAACGGGGTGCTCGGCTCCATGTGCTTCCCGTCCTTCCCCCAGTTCTGCGGCCAGCTCTTCGCCCGGCGGGAGGACAAGGACGAGGCCCTGGCCATGGTCCGGGCCTACAACGACTGGCACATCGAGGGGTGGTGCGGGGCCGAGCCCGGCCGGTTCATCCCGCTCTCCATCCCCGCCATCTGGGACCCCGAGCTGGCCGCCGCCGAGGTCCGGCGGGTGGCGGCCATGGGCTGCCACGCCGTGACCTTCTCGGAGAACCCGGAGAAGCTGGGCTGGCCCTCCCTGCACAACACCCACTGGGACCCGTTCTGGACGGCCTGCAGCGACGAGGGGACCGTGGTGTGCATGCACCTGGGCTCGTCGTCGCAGCTGGTGATGACCTCGGTGGAGGCCCCGATCGACGTGATGATCAGCCTGCAGCCGATGAACATGGTGCAGGCCGCGGCCGACCTGCTGTGGTCGCCGGTGCTCCGCAAGTACCCCGACCTCCGGTTCGCCCTCTCCGAGGGCGGCATCGGCTGGATCCCCTACGCGCTGGAGCGCATCGACTACGTGTACCAGCACCACCACGCTTGGACCGGGCAGGACTTCGGGGACATGCTCCCCAGCCAGCTCTTCAAGGAGCGCATCATCACCTGCTTCATCGACGACGCCTTCGGCATCGCCAGCCGCGGCTACCTCAACATCGACAACGTCACCTGGGAGTGCGACTACCCCCACTCCGACTCCACCTGGCCCCAGTCGCCCGAGGCGGCCATGAAGTACCTGGCCGAGGTGCCCGACGACGAGATCGACAAGATCACCCACCTGAACGCCATGCGCCACTTCCGCTACGACCCGTTCAGCGTGCGCCCACGCCAGCGCTGCACGGTGGAGGCACTGCGGGCCGAGGCGGCCGACGTCGACACCCGGCCGGTCTCCCGGGCCCGGGGCAAGACCGAGACCGAGGGCGGGATCGTGAGCCTGGCGACGGTGGCCAAGAAGCTCGGGTCGGTCGGGACAGCCTGAGCCATGCCCATCCGCTTCGAGCCCGGCGACGACCACGTCGTCCGCATCACCATCGACCGCCCGGACGCCCGGAACTCCCTCGACATGGAGCACTTCTACGAGCTCCGCCGGGCGTGGGAGCGCTTCGACGAGGACGACGAGCTCTGGGTGGCGGTGGTCACCGGCGTGGGCAAGGACTTCTGCGTGGGCGCCGACCTCAAGACCTACATCCCCCAGATCACCGCCCTGCAGAAGAAGCTCCAGAGCGGCGAGGTGCCCGAGGTCGGCGGCTACCGGCTGGACGACGGGGTCAAGGCGGTCCTGCGGGGGGTGAAGCTCTACAAGCCGATCGTGGCCGCCATCAACGGCACCTGCGTGGCCGGCGGCATGGAGATGCTGGGCGGTTGCGACCTGCGGGTGGCCTCCGACAACGCCACCTTCGGGGTGATGGAGCCGAAACGGGGCCTCTTCGCCGGCGGCGGCACCACCGTGCGCCTGCCCCGGCAGGTCGCCTTCCCGGCAGCCATGGAGCTGCTGCTCTGCGCCGACCAGGTGCCGGCCTCCCGGGCCTACGAGATGGGCCTGCTGAACGAGGTCACCACCGCCGACAGGCTGCTGGAACGGGCCTACGACTACGCCCACCGCATCACGGCCAACGGGCCGTTCGCCATCCGCAAGACCAAGGAGTCGGTGCTCCGCGGCCTGGCCACCGACATGGGCGCGGCCTACAAGATCGAGTCGGAGATCTCGGCCGAGGTGTTCTCCAGCCAGGACGCCAAGGAGGGGCCGAAGGCCTTCGCCGAGAAGCGGCCACCCGTCTGGCAGAACCGCTGAACGCGCTGGAGCAGGAGCCCGAAGGCTCCTGCTCCCGGCACCACCGGCTCGGGACCGTGCCCCCTCAGGGTGTCTCGGTCACCTCGGCCCCCCGGTCGTCGTCGAGCAGGTGGCAGGTGGGATCGCTCCGACGCCGTTGGCACATTCGGCGGTGGGGTGGGCGCCCGCCGGCAGAGCGCTGGAGCTGACCACCCTCGGCGTGCCGACCGGATCCACCCACGAGATGGTGACCTCGTACGTCGTCCCCAGGCTGAGGAACGGTCCCTTCGGTGTGACATAGTCGAGCTCGGCCTGCTCGAGCGTTGTGTCCTGGATGTTGCGGGCCTCGAGCAGGGCACCGGTGGTCGGATCGAGGACGATGACGCTCTGTCCCCGCGCCGTCGGGCCGGAGAAGCCGATGCCGGTGGTGCCCGAGTGCGTGGTGGTCTGCCCGAGCATCGTGATCCCCGGCATCAGGGCGATGGCCTGGAGCAGGGCGGCGTTGATGGCCGGCGTGGCGCCGGTCGTGGGCCCGACCAGGATCGCCTCCGCCCGCTCGAAGGCCGGGCTCAGGGCCGATGTCGAGCTACCGAGATCTTGGATCCCGGGGATGCCGGTGGTGCCCGTCTCGAGCTCGTGGAGCAGCGTCGACGGATCGGTCGGCAGGGTCGACACGTCCATCACGCCGGTGCCGCCGGCCAACGAGGGCGCCGACGACCCTGTCCCCAGGCTCAGCTCACACCTGACATCGGGCTGCGGGACGACCGGCGTGGTCAGCAGGCCGGCGGCCTGCCAGGCCGCTTGGTTGGCCGGAGAGGCGAACTGGGCCGGGCCGTATGTGCCGGACGTGCACGTCTGGTGGGCGTCGCTCGACCATACCTTGACGGTGGCCGCCACCGTCGCCTGGGCACCCGGGGTCGGCGTCGAGCCGACGGCCGAGACCCGGGCTGTGTACTCCAGCTTCACCTCGGAGCTGAGCCACTGGCCGCTTCCCAGCGAGAGCGCCGGTTGGTTGGTGGCGTTGGTGGCGATCTGCTGGAGCTGGGCCGCAGCCGAGGTGGCCGGCTGCCCGCCGATGCCCGGCCCGAGCTGGATGGCCACGACGGCTACGGCCGCCGCGGCCGCGGCCGCGGCGGCCAGCACCGGGACGGGGTGCCGGAGCGGTCCGGCTCGACGCGCCGGCCGGACCCGGTCGGTGGTGACGTCCACCCAGAGCCGCTCTCCTTCCACCGAGCGCGGCTCCAGTAGGGACTGACCACGGATCGGATCGGCGTCGGCGACGAGGGTATGCAGGTCGGTGGTCATGGCGTCTCCAGGTTGATTCGGACGACGTTGTCGTTGGTATCGGATGCTGATGAGAGGGAGGGGGAGGGCGGGAGGGCGGCGTCAGCGCGCGGTGCGCCGAGGCGGTCACGGAGCCGCTCTCTCGCCCGGTGCAGGCGCAGCCGCACCGCGTTGACCGAGCACCCGATGACTGCGGCCGCCTCTTCCTGCGACAGCTGCTCCCAGACGAGCAGGTGCAGCACCTCGCGTTCCTTCGGCGGCAGCCGGTCGAGGGCGGCGCGCACGTCGACATGGCCGGGCTCCTCCCGTCCCCAGAGGACGACGGGCTCGCGCCGGGCTCGCTCGACGAGCCGTTGGCGACGGGTGTGGCTCCGGTACGACCGGGCGACGACGTGGCGGGCCACGCCGTACAGCCACAGCCGGTCCTCCGGCGGGTCGGGCAGCTCGCCGACGCGCCGCCACGCCACGGCGAAGGTCTCCGACACGATGTCCTCTGCCTCGCTCCGGTCGGCCCCGGTGGCCCGCAGGGCAAAGGTGAAGATCCGAGAGAGGTTGGCGTCGTACGCCGACCGGAAGCGGTCGAGGTCGGATACCCCTGTCCGGTCCGGGGAGTCCCCCCGGGGCTGTCGTCGCGGCACAGTCAGATCATCCCCGGCACCGCCCAGAACATGTCGAAAAGTTCGCGCCGTCCGGCTCGGGGTCCCCGTGATGCCCTGACGCGGTCGGGCCACCGGCCCGGCCCGCAGTCGGGACCGCTGGCGTCAGCCGGGGCGCTGGTGGAGCTCCACCGCGTTGCCCGACGGGTCGAGCAGGAAGGCTTGGCGGCTCTCGCCCACCCCTCCGGCGTCGCTCACCTCCACCCCACGAGCCCGCAACTCGACCACCGCCGCGTCGAGGTCGCCCACCCGCAGGGCGAAGTGCTGGCCCAGGTTCCGGGGCACCGGCGCCTGGACGAAGTGGACCTGCTGGCCACCGGCGTCGAGCCACGCCCCGCTGATCCCCAGGTCCGGGCGGTCGGTACGCAGGGTGAGGCCCAGCACCTCGGTGTAGAACGCCACCGACTCGCCCACGTCGGTGACGTTGATCGCCACGTGGTCCACACTCAGGGGTTGCATCCGCACAGTCTGCCGCCCGCCGCCTGCTCGTGCCCGGTCGAGGCGTCGCCTCGGGAGCCCAGGTGGCCCCGGACGCCGTTGCGGTCGGACCGCTGGGAACCGTCCCGCAGCAGGCGCAGGGTGACGCCCGTACGTCCCCCTCGGGATCGACACTGACCAGGTTGCCAGGTACGGTAACGGTCGCTGGTGGGGGCGACGATCCGACCGGAGGTCGAACGTGCGACGCGGCGACCGGCAACGGAGGATCTGATGCAGCCATGAGCGAGCCGAGCGCGGCCGGGGACGACGTGCGGCGGCGGATCGAGGACGGGGTGGCCTGGATCGTGATCGACCGCCCGGAGGCCGGCAACGCCCTCACGGCGGGCATGCGCCAGCGGATGGCCGACTGGCTGGACGAGGCCTCGGCCGACCTCCGGGTGCGGGCGGTGGTGGTCACGGGAGCCGGCGACCGGGCCTTCTGCACCGGCGCCGATCTACGGCGCACCCCGGCGGACGCCCTCCCCCGCCCCCAGGGGGCCCCCGACAGCGCGGTGGGCGACGTGGCCCGGACCATCCGCCGCGGCTGGCAACGGCTGGTGGGCGCCGTGCTCGACTGCGAGAAGCCGGTGGTGGCCGCGGTCAACGGCACGGCCGCCGGCGGCGGCATGCACCTGGCCCTGGCCTGCGACCTGGTGGTGGCCGCCGAGGGTGCCCGCTTCATCGAGGCCTTCGTCCGCCGGGGCATCGCCCCCGACGCCGGCGGCGCCTGGCTGCTGGCCCGGCTGGTCGGCATCCAGAAGGCCAAGGAGCTCTTCTTCTTCGGCGACGAGGTGCCGGCGGCCGAGGCCCTGCGGCTGGGCCTGGTCAACCGGGTCGTCCCCGGGGACGAGCTGGAGCCCGCCGTCCGGGAGCTGGCCGGCCGGTTGGCCGCCGGCCCCACCAAGGCCATCGGGGTGGCCAAGTGGCTGGCCAACCGGGCCCTGGACGTGGATCGGGCCACCGCCTTCCACGACGAGGCCCTGGCCCAGGAGCTGGTCACCCGCACCGCCGACTCCCAGGAGGGGATCCGTAGCTTCGTCGAGCGCCGCGCCGCCACCTTCACCGGCTGGTAGGGCCCCGGGCCCGGGCGGAGGACCGGGGCGGGCCAGGCGACGGTCAGGTGCCGATGAGGGGCGTGCGCAGGCTGCCCGAGCCGTCGGCCACCGGGCGAGGACGCCGCTCCCAGGTGTCCCGGCAGCTCTCCGAGCAGAACCACACCTCGCGGCCCAGCCCGTCCCGGGCCGACTCCTCGGCCACGTCGACGGTGAGCGGGATCCCGCACACCGGATCGGCCTGCACCGGGTGCCCCAGCGGCCGCAATCCCAGGTGGGAGATGGGCAACGGCCGCTCGATGCCGCGGACCGCCGTCTGCTCGGTCCGCAGCACCTCGCCCCACTTCGGCAGGTGGTCGACGATCGGCTCGGTGGCCAGCACCACCCGCCCCGGCCCCAGGTCGCACAGGCGGGCAGCCAGGTTCACGACGGTGCCGACGTAGTCGTCCCCCTCGAGCAGGATGACCTCGCCGCCGGACACCCCGCAGCGGAGCGAGGCCGGGAGGTGGGCCTGCCCCATGGCATGCTGCATCTCCAGGGTGGTGGCCAGCAGGGGCGGCCCCTCCACGCTGACCAGCATGGCCCCGTCACCGAGCCACTTGGCGATGCGGACCCCGCGCCGGGAGCAGATCTCCCGGGCCAGGCCCCGGAAGGCCGAGAGGACGCTGACCGCCCGCTCGTCGCCCTGCGTCTCGGTGAGGGCGGTGAAGCCGGAGAGGTCCACGAAGCCGAAGTACCGGTAGACGCGCACCGCACGATGGTGGCACGTCGGGAGGGCCACCGGGGCCACCCCCCTCCCCCGCCTCGATCGGTAGCATCGGGGCCGTGGGCCGGTCGAGCCGAGGAGGGGCCACCGATGGTCGAGGAGTACGACACGGCACTGGTGCTCCTGCAGGAGTCCGCTGAGGCGCTCGAGCTGTCGGCGGCCGCCTGCGAGGAGCCGGGCGACGCCGAGCGGCTGGCCGGCCTGGCCGGCCGCATCCGCCGCTACCTGGCCACCAGCCGGCCCACCACCACCCTGGGCATGCCCCGTATCACCTCCGAGGCCAACGAGCTCACCGCGGCCCGGGTGGTGCGGCGGTCCGAGACCGACCGCTACGGCCACGTCCGGATCGTGCCCGAGTAGCGGCGGCGGCGCCATGGACATCCGCACCCGGCCCGACACGCTGCTCCCCGACCCCGAGCCGCGGCCCGTCCGCTACACGGTGATCTCGGTCGACGACCACCTGGTCGAGCCGCCCGATATGTTCGAGGGCCGGCTGCCGGCCCACCTGGCCGGGCTGGCCCCCCGGGTGGTGGAGACCGACCAGGGCCACCAGGTATGGGAGTTCGACGGCCAGCGGTACACGCAGGTGGGGATGAACGCCGTGGCCGGCCGGCGGCGGGACCGCGTGACCCTGGAGCCGACCCGGTTCGAGGACATGCGCCGCGGCTGCTGGGACATCCACGCCCGCATCCACGACATGGACCTGAACGGGGTGTGGGCCTCGCTGAACTTCCCCTCCCAGATCACCGGCTTCTCCGGGCGGGTCTTCTCCCAGGCTTCCGACCCCGAGCTGGGCCTGGCCGTCACCCGGGCCTTCAACGACTGGCTCTACGAGGACTGGTGGCAGCCGTACCCGGACCGGATCATCCCCTGCGGCATCACCTACCTCTCCGACCCGGACCTCGGCGCCGCCGAGATCCGGCGGAACGCCGAGCGAGGGTTCCGCTCGGTCACCCTGCCCGAGCGGCCCCACCGCCTGGGCATGCCCAGCATCTTCTCCGGGTACTGGGACCCGGTCATCGCCGCCTGCCAGGAGACCGGCACCGTGGTCTCGCTGCACGTGGGCTCCTCGGGCATGCCCGACATGCCGGCCGACGGGCCGCTGCTGCAGCTCGGGGCCACCCTGTTCGGGCAGATGTCCCTCACCGCCTGCGCCGAGTGGCTCTGGTCGGGCTTGGCGGTGCGGTTCCCGAAGCTGCAGATCGCCATGAGCGAGGGCGGCATCGGCTGGGTGGCCATGCTGCTCGATCGGCTGGACAACGTGGTGGACCGGTCCGGCTACGGCCGGGACTTCGGGCGGGGCGCCCCGGCCGGGACGGCACTCCGGCCGGCCGAGGTCCTCCGGCGCAACTTCTGGTTCTGCACCATCGACGACCCCTCCACCATCGGCACCCGGGAGGCCATCGGGGTCGACCACATCATGGTGGAGGTGGACTACCCCCACGGCGACTCCACCTGGCCCGACACCCAGGACGTCATCGAGCGGGCCTGGGGCCACCTGCCGGTGGAGGACCTGCGCAAGCTCACCCACGAGAACGCCGCCCGTCTCTACCGCTGGCCCCTCCCCGACACCCGCCTCCCGTGACCGCCGGCCCCAGGCGGGCCCGGCAGTTCAGCCCAGGCGTTCGATGACGGTGGCGTTGGCCTGGCCGCCGCCCTCGCACATGGTCTGGAAGCCGTAGCGGCCGCCGGTGGCCTCGAGCTGGTTCAGCAGGGTCCCGGCGATGCGCACCCCGCTGGCCCCCAGCGGGTGGCCGATGGCGATGGCCCCGCCCCGCGGGTTGTAGCGGGCGGGGTCGGGCGAGAACGCCCGCTGCCACATGAGGGCGATGGCGGCGAAGGCCTCGTTGCACTCGATGGCGTCGAACTCGTCGATCTTCATGCCCGACCGCTCCAGCAGTTTCTGGGTGGCCGGCACCGGCGCCGACAGCACCAGAGCGGCGTCCTCGGCGGCCACGGCGAAGTGGCGGAAGCGGGCCCGGATGGGCAGCCCCAGCCGCTCGGCCACCGAGCGCTCGGCGATGAGCATGGCCGCCGCGCCGTCGGTGATCTGCGAGGAGTTCCCGGCGGTGATGTCCGGCGCCGTCTCCGGCTCCCAGGTCTGGGCCGGGGCCAGCCCGGCCATCTTCTCCATGGTCCCGCCCCGCCGGACGCCCTCGTCGACCTCCAGCTTCTCGCCGGTCAGGCTGCCGTCCTCCGCCTTGATGGGCACCGGGATGGCCTCCCGGGCGAAGTGGCCGGTGTCCCAGGCCTCGGCGGCCCGGCGGTGGCTCTCCAGCGAGAAGGCGTCCATGTCCTCCCGGGTGACCCCCCAGCGCTCAGCCAGCACCTGGGCCACCCGGAACTGGGCCCACAGCTTGCCGTCGATCGCCTCCATGAACGAGGGTGGGAAAGGACCGGTGCCGCCGCGGGCGTTGGAAGCCATGGGGACCCGGCTCATCACCTCCACCCCGCAGGCCACCACCAGGTCGTAGTGGCCGGCCACCACCCCCGCCGCGCCAAAGTGCATGGCCTGCTGCGACGAGCCGCACTGGCGGTCGACGGTGGTGGCCGGGACGTGCTGCGGGAGCCCGGCCGCCACCCAGGCATTCCGGGCGACGTTGGTGCTCTGCTCGCCCACCTGGGACACGCAGCCGCCGATCACGTCGTCCACCTGGCCCGGGTCGATCCCGGTCCGCTCCACCAGGGTCCGCTGGGCCAGGGCCAGCAGGTCGACCGGGTGCCAGTTGGCCAGGGAACCGTCCCGCTTGCCGAAGGTGGTCCGCAGCACGTCCACGATCACTGCTTCCCTGGTCATCCCTGCTCCTCTCGTCCGCCGGGCGCTGGTGCGTCCAGGGTGGTGTCGCCGCCGCCATCGTGGCGGCCCCGTCCCCGGCGCCACCGGCGGTGCCGGCCCCCCGCATCCGGCCCGCCCGGCGACGCCATCCCTTCCCCGTCCCTGGCCACCGGCGTGGCCGGGCCGGCGCTGGCGAGCAGCACCGTCTGCTCCCCCCGTGCCGCCAACACCCGCTCCACCGCGGCCATAGCCTGATCGGCCGGCCCGTCGAAGGCCACCGCACCGTGCTCCAGGACCACCGCCTCCTTGGCCAGATCCAGGACCCGGTCGACCTGTTGCTCCACCACCAGCAGGGCGGTGCCGGCCCGGTTGATCTCCCGGAGGCCGTCGTAGACGGCGTCGACCACCACCGGGGCCAGGCCCAGCGACAGCTCGTCGGCCACCAGCAACTTCGGCGGGACGACCAGCACCTTGGCCAGCGACAGGAGCCGCTGCTGGCCCCCGGAGAGGGTGCCACCCCGCTGCTTGCGCCGCTCGCCCAGCACCGGGAAGGCCTCGTAGGCCCGGGCCAGGGCGCCGGCCACCGCCTGGCGGCCGGCCCGCTGGCGGAAGGTGAGGACCAGGTTCTCCTCGACGGTGAGGCTGGCGAAGATGCCCCGGCCCTCCGGCACGTGGGCCACGCCGGCCCGGGCGATCTTGTAGGCGGGGAGCCCGGTCACGTCCTTCCCGTCGACGCTGAAGCTGCCCTCCGTGCAGGGCACCAGGCCGGTCACCACCCGGGCCGTGGTCGACTTCCCGGCGCCGTTCGACCCGAGCAGGGCCACCACGCCGCCGGCCGGCACCGTGAAGGAGACGCCGAACAGGGCCCGGTAGGGGCCGTAGGCGGCGCTGACCTTGTCGACCCGGAGGGCCGGTTGGTCGGAAGGGCTCGGCGGGGCATCGCCGGTCCCGGGGGCGCGGACGGCGCCCGCCGCGCCGGTGGCCGCGCTCACGCTGAGACCCCCAGGTAGGCCTGGCGCACGGTGGGGTCGGCCATCACCTCGTCGAACGTCCCCTGGGCGATGACCCGGCCGAGGTCCATGACCACCACCCGGTCGACCACCTCGCCGACCATGCCCAGGTCGTGCTCGACCAGCAGGACGGCCATCCCCCGCTCCTGTTGGAGCTTCCGCAGGACGGTGGCCAGCTCGTGAGTCTCGTGCACGTCGAGCCCGGACGACGGCTCGTCGGCCATCAGCAGCTTCGGCTCGCCGACCAGCGCCCGGGCCAGCTCCACCAACCGGCAGAATCCCAGCCCCAGGGTGGAGACGACGGCGTCGGCCTTCTCGACGATGCCCACCAGATCCATGACGGCGTCGGTGCGGGCCATCTCCTCGGCCGTCGGCCGGCTGAGGTTCAGCAGGTCCTTCCAGAGCCGGCCGTCCCGCCGCCGGGCCCGCTCGGCCACCAGCAGGTGGTCACGCACCGTCATCTCGGGGAACACCTCGATCCGCTGGAACGTCCTCCCGATGCCCAGGCGCACCCGCAGGTAGGTCGGCAGGCCCATCAGCTCGCGGCCGTCGAACTCGACGGCGCCCTCCTCGGGCTGGAGCTGGCCGCAGACGCAGTTGAAGAGGGTGGTCTTGCCGGCACCGTTCGGGCCCACCAGGCCCACGCTCTGTCCGCGCTCCACGGTGAAGGTCACGTCGGAGACGGCGGTGATCCCCCCGAACGACTTGGACACGGCGTTCACCGAGAGCAGCGGGGCCGGGTCGCCGAGCAGCTTCGGCCCGTACTTCCGGTCCCGGGTCAGGCCGTGGCCGTCACGGCCCAGACGCACCCGCCCGGTCCACCGGGACTTGGCCGCCGGGGTGCCGGGCTCAGGCACGGTGCTCCTCCAGCTCGCCCGACCGGCCCCCGCCGCCGACGGCCTCCACACGGACCGAGCCGGCGGTATCGCCGGCACCGGCCGTCACCGGCCCGGCGATGGAACTCCCTTCTCCCGGTCCCTGCTTGAAGACCCAACGCTGGAAGCGGAGCGTCCAGGTGCGCTTCTGGTACTCCAGCACGCCCTGAGGGTGGGCGGCGTAGGTGAGGGCGCCGAAGGCGAACAGGACGAAGGTGAGGTTGGTGAGCCGCGGCACGTACGCGCCGAGTATGTACTGGATCAGGGCGAAGGTCATGCCGGCCTGGATGGCCCCCTCGACGGTGGTCACCCCGGTGGTGATCACCACCACCACGAAGGCCAGGGAGTACTGGTAGTTGAAGGCGACCGGGTTGGCCACATAGTTCTGGATGGATATCAGGGTGCCCCCGATGCCGGCCACCGCGCCCGACAGGGCGAAGATCATCACCCGCTGCCAGGTGAGGTTGATGCCGATCGACGCCGCGCCGGTCTCACTGCCGCGCATGGCCCCCAGGTACCGGCCGACGGTGCCTCGCTGGACCAGGTACGTCCCCAACCCCACCACCACCAGCACCACCATGGCCAGCAGGAAGTAGGCGTGGCCGTCGGTGGAGAAGAGGTTCAACGGCGCGGTCCACGAGTGCCGGAGGCCGAACCCGGCTGTGCCACCGCCGATCGACCGCTGGTCGAACACGCTGTTGTCGAAGAACAGCGCGGCAGC
This sequence comes from Acidimicrobiales bacterium, assembly GCA_030044045.1. Next base: position 2,829 of record JASHWO010000280.1, on the reverse strand, counting down.
CAGGGTCATGAGGGCCAGGCCGAGGCCCTTCAGGCGGAGGGAGAGCAGGGCCAGCACCACTGCCACCGCCGCGGCCAGCGCCGCCCCGACCAGGCCGCCGACCAGCATGGACAGGCCGAGGTGGTTGGCGAGCTGGGCAGCGGTGAAGGCGCCCACCCCGGCCAGGGTGGCCTGGGCCAGGGAGAGCTGGCCGGCCATGCCGGTGATCAGGGTGATGGACAGGAACAGGACGGAGAAAGCCAACCCCTGGTTGAACACGCCCTCCCACACCGGCGGGATCCACGACAGCATCGAGGCCACGAAGCCGGCCAGCACGACGTACCACAGCACCCGGATGATCCGGTCCATCTGGGGGGCCCGGCTGGCCGAGGTGATAGGCGGCGGTGGCGGGTCCACCGAGGCCAGTGGGTCCCTGGCGTCCTCCAGGCTCCGCAGGCCGGGCACCACCAGCAGCGCCACCACCAGGACGATGAAGGGGAACGACGGCACCACCGCCTGCTGGATCACGCTCCACCCCCCTGTGGAGGGCAGGTAGCCCTGGACGGCCACCTCGATCACGCCCATCAGCACCCCGGCGGCGGCGGCCACCGGCATCGAGCGGAGGACCCCGACGGCCGCGGCGGCGATGGCCGCCACCGTCAGGGTGATGAAGGCCTGGGAGCTGACCTCGTGATAGGAGGGGGCCAGCAGTACGCCGGCCAGGCCGGCCAGCAGGCTGGAGACCATCCAGGCCACCGACACCACCCCGCCGGCGTTGACCCCCTCGAGCTGGACCAGCCGGCGGCTCTCCACCGCCCCCCGCATCTGGAGCCCGAGCCCGGTGAACCGCAGCAGGCCGACGAGGAGGAGGAGCACCACCGCGGTGACGATCACCGCGTTGAGGATGGCGCCTGTGATCGGGGCGCTGGCGACGGTGAAGTAGACGCGTGTGCCGAACAGGATCTGTGGCGGGTTGTAAAAGTTGTTGTTGCCGAAGATCACCGGCAGCAGCGTCGGGATGCCGACCAGCAGCGCCAGGCCGGTCACCACCTTGGCCATGTTGTTGGTGTTGGGGATCTTGCTGAACAGGAACCGGTCGAAAAAGAGGCCGAGCGCAGGAGCGAGCACCACGACCGCCAGCAGGAACGCCGCCCACACCGGGAACCCGTGGTCCTGCACCAGCCAGGCCATCACGAACGCCGAGGCGAAGGCCTGGGCGCCGAAGGCGAAGTTGAACACCCCGGTGGCCTGGTAGGTGAGGACCAGCCCCACCGCCACGATGGCGAAGGAGCACCCGTAGGGGATGCCGGGGATGGCGAAGCCCAGGAACTGCTCCATCGTCGTCGCTCTCTCTCGCCGCCCCGTCTATCGATCCGAGGGGCGATGCCGCGGCCGCGGCATCGCCCCTCTCACCGAACCGACGGTCCCGCCGAGCCGCCGCCGCTCGGTCCTCATGTCGCGCCCGGCGTCCCAGCCGGCGCCTTGATCGGCGTGCTCGACTTCACCTGGAAGCAGGTGAACACCTGGTGACCGTTCATGAACTTGGCGACGAGCTTCGCCTTCTGCACCTGCACGAAGGACGTGCAGTACGGGCCGATCGGCGTGGTGTGAGCCTTTGTCCACTGGGTGACCGTCATCATCCCTGTGGCGGTGAAGTTGTCGATCTTGTTGGTGGCCTGGATCAGGGACTGCTGGGTGGGGTTCTTGCCCACTGCCTTCAACCCGGCCACGAGCAACCCTGCCGACGCCCATCCGCTCAGTGCCACTTGCGACGTCAAGACCTTCGGCGCGTACTTCTTCATCTCCGTCCGGTACGTCTTGAGCCCGGGGTAGTACTTGGCGACATTCGACGGGAGTGTGAACGGCACGCTTGTGGAACGGACGTACACCCCTGTCGTCAGTGTCCGGTACTTCTGGTAGAGCTGCGCTGTCCCTCCGTCGAGCCAGTACTGGGTGGCGTTCACGCCGTACCGTTGCAGGTTCTTGGAGAGTGTGACGTCGTTGGTTGTCTCCAGGCAGGAGAGCACGAAGTTGACGCCCGCGCTCCGCATCCGCTGCACTGTGCTGGCGATGGCGGCCACGTTCACCTTCAGGTTCTTGTAGGCGATCTTGACTCCGAACTTCGGCAGCTTCTTCGCCGCCACTGTGCAGGCGTTGGCCGACGCACCAACACTGAGGGCCAGGATTGCGACCTTCGTGTGGTTGGTCTTCTTCGCCAGGTATGCCACCTGGGGAGGCAACGCTGTGTAGTACAGGACCGACCCTCCGGCAGCGTACAAGTTGGGCGCCTTTGTCCATGTCCCACCCACGTTCCAGCCGTAGGTGGGGATGCCTGACTGGGTCAGGAACCCGGGGGTGAAGACATAGCTGGAGATCCCGACGGCGAAGGCGTGGTCGCTCTCGACCACCTGGTGTGCCAGCGACGTGAACTTGGACGGTGTGGTTCCTGTTGTGTACACGTTGGCCAGTGTGATCTTGCGACTGTTGACCCCACCCTCGGCGTTCACCATGTCGAAGTAGGCCTTCTCACCTGTGATGAACGGCTTGAAGGTTGTGCCGAGCCTGGCTGTCGTGTCCGCGATCACCGCCACCTTGATCGAGTTCGACGTCACCCCTGTCGTCGACCCCGATGTGGCGGCCCCGGCGGCCGCCCCGCTGACGATGCCGGTGGTACAGGCGGCGAGCACGCACGCCACCATCGTCGCCACCATGCCCGGCAAGGCCTTTCGGCCGTGTCTCGTCCGCATGCCGCCCCCTTCGTTACTCGTCCAAAGCTGCCAGTGACAGCTTGCCCCCTATGGGGGCACATCGGTGATCGCCCGTGACCGAACGATCGGTTCTCTGACGTGG
>JASHWO010000279.1 GCA_030044045.1 Acidimicrobiales bacterium | reverse complement strand
CAGTCCATGGACGCCCTGTCCTCGCAGGCCACGGTGTCGGGCTACCGGGCCGGCCTGACCGCGGCCACCCACCTGGCCCGTTTCTTCCCCATGTTCATGACGGCGGCCGGCACCGTGCCCCCGGCCAAGGTGCTGGTAATGGGGGCGGGGGTGGCCGGGCTGCAGGCCATCGCCACTGCCCGCCGCCTGGGTGCCGTGGTGCGGGCCTACGACGTGCGGGCGGCGGCCAGGGAGGAGGCCGAGAGCCTGGGCGCCACCTTCGTGGACCTGGGCGTGACGGCCGAGGGCGCCGGCGGCTACGCCCGGGAGCTGTCCCCCGAAGAGCTGGCGGCCCAGCAGCAGGCCCTGGCCGCCGAGGTGGCCGCGGCCGACGTGGTCGTCACCACCGCCGCCGTGCCCGGCCGCCGGGCTCCCGTACTGGTCACCGCCGAGATGGTCGACGGCATGGGGCCGGGGACGGTGGTGGTGGACATGGCCGCCGACTCCGGCGGGAACTGCGAGCTGAGCGAGGCCGGGCGGGACGTGGTGCGGGGCGGCACCACCGTGGTGGGCATGGCCAACCCGCCGTCCGGCATGCCCACCCATGCCAGCTTCCTCTACGCCCGGAACGTGATGAACCTCCTGGCGCTGCTGGGCCCGGACGGCGCCATCGCCCCGGACTGGGACGACGAGATCGTGGCCGGCACCTGCGTGTTGCGGGAGGGCCGGGCGACCCGACCCGAGGTGGCCGAGCTGCTGGGGCTGCCCCTCGCCGCGCCGCCGCCGCCGCCAACGGCCACGGTAACGGGTTCGGCGTCCGGGCCCGGGGAGCCGGGCGCCGGCGGGGAAGGGGCAGCACAGTGACCGGCATCGTCGGGTACCTGACCGTCTTCGTGCTGGCGGCCTTCGTCGGGGTGGAGGTGATCTCCAAGGTCCCGAGCATCCTGCACACCCCGCTCATGTCGGGGTCCAACGCCATCCACGGCATCGTGCTGGTGGGGGCGCTCATCGTCATGGGCGAGGCTCACGGCCCGGCCCAGCTCGTGCTGGGCTTCCTGGCTGTGTTCCTGGCCACCCTGAACGTGGTGGGCGGGTTCGTGGTCACCGACCGCATGCTGGAGATGTTCAAGCAGAAGCCGGGTGAGCGGCGGGGGGGCCCGGCCGGGCGGGACGGCCCCGAGTGACCGCCGCCTTCCCCGTGGCCCTGGTGCCGGCGGTCCCCGCCCCCTCGGTGCCCGCCCTCTCCTTCCCCCTGGCCACCTGGCGGGACCTCCTCTACTTGGTGGCCATTGCCGGGTTCGTGGTGGCCCTGAAGGGGCTCAGCTCGCCCCGCCACGCCCGGCAGGGGAACCTGGTCGGGGCGGCGGCGGCGGCGCTGGCTGTCGCCATCACCTTCACCAACCCGGCGGTCCACCAGTCCGGCCGGAACCTGGGACTGGCCCTGGTGGCCATGGTGCTGGGCGCGGCGGTGGCCGTCCCCGCGGCCCGCCTGGTGAAGATGACGGCCATGCCGCAAATGGTGGCCGTGTTCAACGGCGTGGGCGGCGGCGCGGCGGCGCTGATCTCCTTGGTGGAGCTGATCCACCTCACCTCCAGCGGGGGGAGCCCAGCCGTCTACCAGATCGTCGAGGTGCTGCTGGGCGTGCTCATCGGCAGCGTCTCGTTCGCCGGCAGCGCCATCGCCTTCGCCAAGCTGCAGGAGCTGATGGCCACCCGGCCTATCGTCTACCCGGCCCAGCAGGTGATCAACGCCCTGGTGGGGGCGGCCATCGTGGTGCTGGTGCTGCTGGCCCTGGTCACCGGGTCGACGGCCTACGTCTACGTGGTGCTGGTGCTGGCCCTGGTGCTCGGGGTGATCTTCGTCCTGCCCATCGGCGGGGCCGACGTGCCGGTGCTGATCTCGTTGTTGAACTCCTTCACCGGCCTGGCCGTCGCCGCCTCCGGCTTCACCCTGCAGAACAACCTGCTGATCGTGGCCGGCACCCTGGTGGGGGCGTCGGGCATGCTGCTCACCCGCCTGATGAGCAAGGCCATGGGCCGCTCCCTGCCGAACATCCTCTTCAGCGCCTTCGGCTCGGTGGTCACCGCCTCCGGCAGCACCGAGGGGGCGGGCGGCACGTCGGTCAAGACGAGCACGCCCGAGGACGTGGGCACCCTCCTGGCCTACGCCCGGAAAGTGGTCATCGTCCCCGGCTACGGCCTGGCCGTGGCCCAGGCCCAGCACGTGGCCAAGGAGCTGGCCGACTCCCTGGCCGGCCGGGGGGTCGAGGTGTTCTACGCCATCCACCCGGTGGCCGGCCGCATGCCCGGGCACATGAACGTGCTGCTGGCCGAGGCCAACGTCCCCTACGACGAGCTGAAGGAGATGGACGAGGCCAATCCCCAGATGGCCACGGCCGACGTGGCCCTGGTGGTGGGGGCCAACGACACGGTGAACCCGGCGGCCGACAAGACCCCGGGGAGCCCCATCTACGGCATGCCGATCATCCACGCCGACCAGGCGCAGCACGTGGTGTTCCTGAAGCGCTCCATGCGCCCGGGGTTCGCCGGGATCGACAACGACCTGCTCTACGACGACCGGACGGTCCTGCTCTTCGGGGACGCCAAGGACACCCTGCAGAAGCTGGTGACGGCAGTGGCCGAGGCCTGACGGCCCGCCCCTCACCACCGGCCCCGGTCCGGCGTGCCCACGTCGGCGAGCCCGGGTAAGAAACGGCAAAGAATCCGGCCCCCGCTGTTGCCTCGGCGGAGCAGGCCGACCAGACTGGACGGAGCCAAGAGGTCCGCACCGCCCGCCGGTCGGGCCTCTCCACAGCAGTCGCCCCGAGCGGGCCTGGTCACCGGGTCGGCGATGACGGGGTGCCCGCCGGCGTACGCGTCGGCCACGGCGAGGGATCCGGACCGATGACCACAGCACGGCGAGGCACGTCCCACGGTGGGGGGGCACAGGACGTCCTCCTGCTCCACCCCGACGAGCTCGACACCCACCCCTGCCGGGTGGCGGTGTCGCGGCGCGGCCTGGTCCTGCGCCGGCTGCCCGACCGGCCCAGCCGCACCGGGCGGGCGGGGCGGGCGGTGCGGGTGCCCTGGTGGACGGTGCACGGGTTCACGGCCGACGAGACCGAGCGGGCGCCTGACGGGACCGTCCTCCAGGTGGTGGAGGTGGTCACCGACGCCGGGACCCTCACCCTGCTGGTGCCGGCGCCCGAGGTGTCGGTGCTGCTGGGCCGGGTGGCCCGCTGGTCGGGCCGCTGGCACCGGTCGCG
>JASHWO010000029.1 GCA_030044045.1 Acidimicrobiales bacterium | reverse complement strand
TACCCGCACCGCCGGGTGGCTACGGGTGGCCTGCACCAGGTCGAGCACGTACCCCCGGGCGGCCGGGGCCACGTGGGCGGCCGCCACCGCCGCCATCAGGGCGTCGAGCTCGGTCGCCGTCACCGCCGGTTCCAGGCGGGCGGCGCGCTCGGCCGGGTCGCCGTCGGCCAGCAGCCGGTCCTCCTGGTCGCGATCGGGGTAGCCCAGCGACAGCCGCAAAAGGAACCGGTCGCGCTGGCCGTGGGGCAGGGGAGAGGTGCCGGCGGCGTCGTAGGGGTTCTGGGTGGCCACCACCAGGAACGGGACGGGCAGGGGCAGGCTCTGACCGTCGACCGTCACCTGGCGTTCCTCCATGGCCTCCAGTAGGGCGGACTGGGCCCGGGGCGAGGCACGGTTCAGCTCGTCGGCCATCAGCACGTTGGTGAACACCGGGCCATGGCGGAAGGTGGGCCGGCGGTGCTCGAGGTCGAGCACCATGGCTCCGGTGACGTCGGCCGGGAGCAGGTCGGCGGTGCACTGCACCCGGCGGAAGCCCAGGCTCACCGAGCGGGCCAGGGACTTGGCCAGGGTGGTCTTGCCCAGCCCCGGCAGGTCCTCCACCAGCAGGTGGCCGCCGGCGGCCAGGCAGCCCACGGCCAGGGTGACGGTGCCGTCGCCGACCTGGAGGACGTCCCGTACCGACGCCACGATGGCGTCGAACAGCTCCCGGGGGGCCCGGGCGGGGACGGCGTGGTCTGGGTCTGGGGCTCCGCTCACCGGGCGGATCCTATGGCTGCGAGGTCCGGCCGACAGGCGGGGAGTCGGTGGCGGGCGGGTGCGATCGACGGTATGCGGCCATTGCGGAATTGACGCCGGGGCGGGCGGGGAGGTTGTCATCGGGCGGAGGTGGCGTAGCGTGGTGGTCCGGGGAAGGAGCGAGCGGAGGACCGGCATGGCCCGAGCGAGATACCGGTCGGTGGCCTACGACCTGGAGGCGTCGCTCGCCGTGGCTCGGGCGGTGGCCGACTCGGGGGGCGACACCACCCCGGCCGCCCTGGCCGCCGCGCTCGGCTACAGCGGGGTCAACAACGGTGCCTTCCTCAGCCGCATGGCCGCGGCCCGGCTCTTCGGCCTGGTGGCCGGCCGATCGGACCGGGTGCTCCTCAGCGAACGGGGCCAGGCGGCGCTGGCCGGCGGCCCGGCGGGGACCGCCGCCCGGGTGGCCGCCTTCCGGTCGGTCCCGCTCTTCCGTGCCGTTGTCGACGCGCTGGGGGAGGCCCGTCTGCCCGAGGGCCGGGCCCTGGCCGACCTCCTCGTACGGGAGTTCGGCGAGCCGCCGGCCAAGTCGGCGTCGGCGGCCGCCAAGCTCGTTGACTCGGCCGGCCAGGCCAGGCTCCTCCAACCCGCCGGGGGGGGAGCGCCCCGCCTCGTCCTTCCCACGGAGTTTACGGATCACCCGTCACCCCCTAGTAATTTGTTCGTACCTTTGGTACGATATCGCATGTCACCGGGGTTACAGCGGCATCTAGGCCAGGACCGCCGCCCCCGGAGGGCGCAGTTGCAGGTCCTACGGCGAGGAGGGGTGCGCGACATGACGGACGAGACTGGAGCGACGCCCGAGATCGGATCCGGCGAGGCGGCGGACCTCTGGCTGGACGAAGGCGAGGTCGCCGCCGGGGGCGGCCGGAGCGGCTGGCGGCCGAGCCAGATCCGGCGGGCCGGGGTGGCCGCTGCCGCCGTAGCCTGCCTGGCCGTGGTGGGCGTACCAGTGGGGCTGGCCCTCAGCTCGGGCGGAGGCCAGGCCGCGCTGCCGCCGTCGCACCAGCACGGGCACGGGGACCGGCTGCCGCAGAGCCCGGCGGAGCAGCAGGTGCTGGCGGCGCTCAGCACGACCACCGACGCCGGCAACTTCCAGTTCACCTACCTACTGGGCGAGACCCGCACATCCGGGAACTCCGGGAACTGCACCAGTGGAGGGAGCGGCGGCCGGCTCTGCATGCAGGGCGACGTAGGGACGAAAGTGACCGGCAACGGGACGGCCGACACCGCTCCGACGGCCCTGTTGGCCACGACCAGCCTGGGGATCACGGTGCGGGCGGACGGGACAACCGTCTGGGAGGACGCCGGGACAGGCCTGACCCCCTCGGCCACCACCGGAAGTGGGGATTCGCTGCCCTCGTTCGCCTCGCTGGCGGAGGACACGATCGGCAACGACGTCGGCGGGGTGGCCATGCTGGCCATGGCCAGCCCGACCGGGTTCCTCGACCTCGACCAGGCCGCAGTCACCGGGGCGGAACCGTTCGGGAGCGGGGGGCCGAAAGGGACACTGGAGAACTACGTCGTGTCGCTCGACCCGACAAAGCTCGTCACAACGCCGGGGATCACCAGCCAGGAGTCGGCCACCATCACCGCCGCCCTGGCCGAGCTACGGCAGCAGGGGATGACCGGCATGACGGTCACCCTGGAGATCGACCCCAGCGGGTACATCCACTACGCCGGCTACAAAGTTTCCTTCTCCACAGGAGACGTCGTGGGGCTCGACACCTCACTGTCGGACTTCGGCTGCGCCGGCACCGTGCTGATGCCGGGCCAGCCGGGGACGCCCACACCGCCCGCCGGTTGCGTGTCGCCCGACACCGGCGTGGCCCCGGCCACCACCCCCACCACGGCTCCGGTCGCTACAGGGACTCCGTCGAGCACCACCTCGACGGCCCCCACCACGACCGTGCAGCCGAGCACCACCACCACCACCACCGGAGCGGCGGGCAGCACGACCACCACGACGACGTCGTAGACCCGAGGAGGTCCGGACCGTGCACCGCACACCTGACGTATGGCTCGACGGCGAGGGCACGCCGCGACGTCGTGGGCGGCGCCGGCTCGGGCTACGCCATCTCGGCGTGGCGGGTGCCGCGGCGGCCTGCCTGGCCGTGACGGGGGTGCCGGTGGGCCTGGCGTTGACCGGCGGCGGCCCTGGCCCGGCGGCCCTGCCCCCCGCCCACGGCCACCACCGGTCGCCGGCGCCGAGCGGGGTGGCCACCCGGCAGGTGATGGCCGCCCTGAGCGCCACCACGAGCGCTGGCAGCTTCGACATGACCTACCGGTTCGGCGCGCCGACGGCACCGACCGCGCCGACCACGACGGCGCCGTGCCCCGTTCGCAGCGCCGGCGGCGGTCGGGTGTGCGGCGGCTCGGCGGACCTCGGGATGTCCTTCTCCGGCCAAGGAGTCATCGACACCGATCCGTTCGGCATGGTGGCCAGCACCCAGGTGGGTAGTTTCGGCGTGATCACCGTCCGGGACAACGGGACGGACCTGTGGGAGCTCGGCGGCGGGGACTACGGGCTGTCGCCGGGGTCGACAACCCCCATCGGATCCGGGGACCCGATCTCGGGCTTTGCCAGCCTGGTCGAGGGCACCCTCGGGCCTGGCCAGGGCGCCTTCGCCATGATGGGCCTGGCCAGCCCGACCGGCTATCTCGACCTCGACCAGAGCGAGATCACCGCCGCCGACCAGACCGGCACCGGGACCGTCGACGGCACGCCGGTCACCGTCTACCGGGTCACCCTGGCCCCGGCCCAGCAGGCCGACGTGCCCGGGACCAACAGCGTGCAGGCGGCCACCATCACGGCCGCCTTGGGAGTGCTGGCCCAGCAGGGGTACACGGGGGAGACGGTGACCGTGTCCGTCGACGCCTCCGGGTACGTCCGCCAGACGGTCGGCGTGGCCGCCTTCTCCGACGGGTCGACCATCACCAGCGAGGCCACGTTCTCGGACTTCGGCTGCGCCGGCACCGTGCTGATGCCGGGCCAGCCGGGGACGGCCACACCGCCCGCCGGTTGCGTGTCGCCCGACACCGGCCTGGCCCCGGCGACGACGACCACTACGACCACCCCGACCACCACCACGACGGCGGTCCCGCCGCCGTCAGTGTCGTCGTCGATCAGGGGCTGACGCACCGAATGGCGGCCGCGACTCGGTGCTACACGGGTATCCTGAGGTTATGGCCGCGCAGCCCGTCATGACTGCCGAGGAGTGGTTCGAGGGTATGCGCCATGCCGCGCCCCCGACCGAGGACGACGTGACGATCCTGTGGGACGGGCGGCGTCTGGACTCCCGCGAGGCCGTGATGGAGTGGTTGACGGAGGTGGAGGCCAAGCGGGCCGAGGAGGCCTCGGCTGCCGGTGGCGACGCCTGACGGTCCACCGCACGACCTCCCGCGTCTCATCGAGGTTTTGGAACGTCACGGGGTCGAGTACCTCGTGGTAGGAGGGGCAGCCGCATATGCCTACGGTGCTGCGCGTCGGACTGAGGATGCCGACTGTGTGGTCCGCCGAGAACGGGCCAACCTTGGCCGTCTGGCCGACGCGCTTCCGGGCCCTTTCGACGTCCTCGCCGGACTGGAGCCCCCGACGGCCGTCTCGTCCCCTATGAGGAGCTGGCCACCCATTCGACGCTGCTGCAGGGGGATGGGTTCGTCATCCGGGCAGCGGCGCTCGAGGACATCATCGCCGCCAAGGAACGGGCTGACCGAGCCAAGGACCGGGAAGCTCTCCCGGAGCTGTACGCCTTGCGCGACGAAGGGCGGCCGGCCGAGCCCGGGCAGCTTGGCTGAGTGGGCGAACGGATCGTCGCCCGACTGATCCGATCGAGAGGACGCCAAAAGGGGGAGCAGAACTACCGGAAATCCCGCCACTTCCCTCTGTATTTTGTACTTCTCCTCTGTGTTTTGTCGCCGGTCAGGTGGTGGCCAGCATGCGCTCCAGGGCCACCCGGGCCCAACGGGCGGTTGCCGGGTCGACGACGATGCGGTTGCGGACCTCCCCCTCGACCAGGCCCTCCAATACCCAGGCCAGGTGCATGGGGTCGATGCGGGCCATGGTGGCGCAGGGGCAGACCAGCGGGTCGAGGCAGACCACCGTCTTGTCCGGGTGCTCGTCGTCCAGCCGCTTCACCAGGTGGATCTCGGTGCCGATGCCCAGGACCGACCCGGCCGGGGCCTCGGCCACCGCCCGGATGATGGCGTCGGTGGAGCCCACCTGGTCGGCCACCGCCACCACCTCGTGGGCGCACTCGGGGTGGACCACCACGATGCCGTCGGGGTGCTCGGCCCGGAAGGCGGCCACGTGCTCCGGACGGAAGCGCTGGTGGACCGAGCAGTGCCCCTTCCAGAGGAGCAGCCGGGCCGACTTGGCCTCGGCCTCGGTGAGCCCGCCGAAGTCGGCCCGGGGGTTCCACACCGCCATGTCGGCCGGGCCGTAGCCGAGCTGGTAGCCGGTGTTCCGTCCCAGGTGCTGGTCGGGGAAGAAGAGGATTTTTTCCGCGCCCGCCCCGAGAGCCCAGGCGAGCACGGCCCGGGCGTTGGACGAGGTGCAGACCGTGCCGCCGTGCCGGCCCACGAAGGCCTTCAGGGCGGCCGACGAGTTCATGTAGGTGACCGGCACCACCCGTTCGATGTCGGTGACCCGGGTCAGGGCCTCCCACGCCTCCTCCACCTCCTCCACGTCGGCCATGTCGGCCATGGAGCACCCGGCGTTGAGGTCGGGCAGCAGCACCTGCTGGTGGTCGCCGGTCAGCACGTCGGCCGACTCGGCCATGAAGTGCACCCCGCAAAAGACCACGTACTCGGCGTCCCGCCGCTCGGCGGCGATGCGGGAGAGGGCGAACGAGTCGCCCCGGGCGTCGGCCCAGCGCATGACGTCGTCCCGCTGGTAGTGGTGGCCCAGGATCAGCAGGCGGTCCCCGAGGGTCGCCTTGGCGGCGCCGATCCACCCGGCCAGCGCCTCGGGGATGGCGGTCGTGTAGCGCTCCGGGAGCGCCCGCTGCAGTCGGATCATGTCGTTACCCCCTTCGGGGAGGCACCGAACTGGCCGGCGGGGACAGCCTGGTCGCCCATCCGCGGGGTTGTCGGCCTCGGTGCGAGGTATGTCGCCGGGGTACCAGGCCGGCACTGCCCATAGTAGAGGCCGCCGTCGGGACCGTGCCGGGATAGGCCGACACGGCCGGGGCACCATCGGACGGCGTGGCGGGGTCCCCGCTTCCGGAGGAGCCTGCCATCGGGGGCACCACAGTGGGGCCCCAGGCGGGTCGGGTAGCGCGGCGGGCCTGGCGGCCCGGAGCGCAGCCGGGCCGGCGGACCGGGCCCGTACCGGCGGGGCCCACGCCCACGCGAACATGGGATCGTGGACTCGCGTCCCCCCACCGGCTCGATCCCCGACAGCCCGGGCTCCTACCAGTTCGTCGATGCCGACGGCCGGGTGCTTTACGTGGGCAAGGCCACGTCGCTCCGCCACCGGCTGCCCAGCTACTGGCAGGACCCGGCGGCCCTGCCCCTGCGTACCGCCCAGATGGTGGCCCAGGCCGACCACGTGGAGTGGGTGGTGGTGGGCACCGAGGTGGAGGCGCTTATCCTCGAGCACTCCCTCATCCAGGCCCACCAGCCCCGCTTCAACGTCCGGCTGAAGGACGACAAGGGCTACCCCTGGCTGGCGGTGACCGTGGGCGACGAGTGGCCCCGGCCCATGGTCTACCGGGGCCGCCGGCGGAAGGGCGTCCGCTACTTCGGCCCCTACGGCCACGCCGGGGCATTGCGGGAGACCCTCGACCTGCTCCTGCGCAGCTTCCCGGTGCGCACCTGCTCCGACGCCAAGTTCGCCCGCCACCAGCGGCTGGGACGCCCCTGCCTGCTCTACGACATCGAGCGCTGCTCGGGGCCGTGCGTGGGCGCCGTCGACCACGAGCGCTACCAGAGCCTGGTGGACGACCTCATGCGCTTCCTGGCCGGCGACACCGCCTCGGTGGTGGCCCGGCTCGAGGGGGAGATGGCCGAGGCGGCCGGGGCGCTGGCGTTCGAGCGGGCGGCCCGGCTCCGGGACCGGCTGGCGTCCGTCCGCAAGGCGGGCCAGACCCAGCAGCTCGTCTCCGAGCGGCCGGAGGACTTCGACGTGCTGGGCATCGCCGAGGACGAGCTGGAGGCGGCGGTGCAGGTGTTCCACGTCCGGCGGGGCCGGGTGGTGGGGCGCAGCGGCTCCATCGCCGACAAGGTGGAGGACCTCTCCCCGGGCGAGCTGGTGGGCCGGGTGGTGGAGCAGCTCTACGGCGCCCCCGGGGCCGAGGTCCCCCGGCGGCTGCTGGTCCCGGTGGCGCCGGAGCCGGCGGGGGTGCTGGCGGCCTGGCTGGCCGGCCTCCGGGGCGGGCCGGTGGCGCTCACCGTGCCCAAGCGGGGGGACAAGCGGGCCCTCCAGGAGATGGTGGTCCGGAACGCCGGCGAGGATCTGGCCCGCCACCGGCTGCGCCGGGCCTCGGACCACAACAGCCGGTCCCGGGCCCTGACCGAGCTGCAGGCGGCCCTCGGCCTGCGCCAGGCCCCCCTGCGGATCGAGTGCTACGACATGAGCCACCTGCAGGGCACCAACTACGTGGGCTCCATGGTGGTCTTCGAGGACGGGCTGCCGAAGAAGCCGGACTACCGGAAGTTCAAGGTCCGGACGGTCCCGGGCAACGACGACTACGCGGCCATGGAGGAGGTCCTGACCCGCCGCCTGACCGCCCTGCTCGAGGAGCGCAGGACCAGGACCACGGCCGGCGTGGGGCAGGGGCCCCCCGCCCCGGAGGAGCCGGGGGTCGGGGCCCCCGGCGGGGAGGCTGCCGCAGCGCGGCGGCCCAAGAGATTTGCCTACCCGCCCCAGCTCCTGCTCATCGACGGCGGGAAGGGCCAGCTCGGGGTGGTGGCGCAGGTGGTGGCCCGGCTCGGGCTGGAGGGGGAGGTGGAGCTGGCCGCCCTGGCCAAGCAGTTCGAGGAGGTGTACCGGCCCGGCCGGCCCGACCCCGTGCGCATCCCCCGGGGCTCCGAGGCGCTCTACCTGCTCCAGCGGGTCCGGGACGAGGCCCACCGGTTCGCCATCACCTTCCACCGCCAGCAGCGGGGGGCCCGGATGACGGCCAGCGTCCTGGACGGCGTTCCCGGGCTGGGGCCGGTCCGCCGGGCCCGCCTGCTGAAGGAGGTGGGCGGGGTGCGGGCGTTGCGGGCGGCCACGGCGGAGGAGCTGCAGGCCCTGCCCTGGCTGCCCGACGCCGTGGCCCGGGCCGTCCACGACCACCTGCACTCCCCGGGCGGCGCCCGGAGCCGGCAGGCCGGCCCCCCGGGCGGGCAGACTGGGACCACGGCCGGCGAGGGGCAGGGGCCCCTCGCCTCGGAGGAGCCCGGGTTGGGGCGCCCGGGCGGGCAGGTAGGCACAGCATGAGCGAGTTCTTGGTGGTGGCCGGGATGTCGGGGGCGGGCCGCTCCACTGCCGCCGCCACTTTGGAGGACCTGGGCTGGTTCGTCATCGACAACCTCCCCCCGGAGCTGTTCACGAAGGTGGCCGAGCTGGTCGGCCGCCCCGGCTCCGAGACCGAGCGGGTGGCCCTGGTGGTGGGCCGCCGGGGCGGGGAGCAGGTGGAGGACGTCGTCCCGGTGCTCGACTCGCTGGCCCAGGCCCGCCACCGGGTGCAGGTCCTGTTCCTCGACGCCCCGGACGAGGTGCTGGTCCGGCGGTTCGAGGGCACCCGCCGGCGGCACCCCCTGGCCTCCCGGGGGGTGGAGGAGTCGATCGCCGACGAGCGGCGGCTGCTGGAGGTGCTCCGGGCTCGGGCCGACGTGCTGGTGGACACCGGGGAGCTCAACACCAACCAGCTCCGCCAGCGGGTGCTGGAGCTGTTCGGGGAGGCGGCCGGGGCCGGCCACATGCAGACCTCGCTGGTCTCGTTCGGCTACAAGCACGGCATCCCGCTCGACGTCGACGTGGTGTTCGACTGCCGGTTCCTCCCGAACCCCTACTGGGTGGAGGCCCTGCGGCCGCTGAGCGGGCTGGACCAGCCGGTGCGGGACTACGTGCTCGGGCAGCGGGAGACGGGGGCCTTCCTCGACAAGGTGGAGGATCTCCTGGCCATGCTGGTGCCGGCCTTCGTGCGGGAGGGCAAGTCGTACCTGACGGTGGCCATGGGTTGCACCGGCGGGCGGCACCGGTCGGTGGTGCTGGCCGAGGCCCTGCGGGAGCGCATGGCCGCCCAGGGAGTGCCGGCCACCGCCTTCCACCGGGACGTCGACCGTTGACCCCCCCGGCCCGCACGGCCGGCGTGGGGCAGGGGCCCCACGCATCGGAGGAGCCCGGGTTGGGGCGCCCGGGCGGGCCAAGTTACAGAGTCGTGGCTGTCGGCGGCGGGCACGGGACGGCAGTCACCCTGCGAGCGGCCCGGCGGTATGCCGGGGAGGTCACCGCCGTGGTGTCGGTGGCCGACGACGGCGGTTCCAGCGGCCGCCTGCGGGAGCAGCTCGACGTGGTGGCCCTGGGCGACCTGCGCAAATGCCTGGTGGCCCTGGCCGACGAGCGGTCGGTGCTGGCCCGGGCCTTCGAGCACCGCTTCGGGGACGCCACAGCCGGCGCTCTTGTCACTTCGGACGCTCACCGGGCGTCCGAAGCCCACGCACCGGAGGAGCATGGGGTTGGGGCCCCATGCGGGCAGATCGCCAGCACAGCCGGCGTGGGGCAGGGGCCCCACGCACCGGAGGAGCATGGGGTTGGGGCCCCATGCGGGCAGATCGCCACGGACCTGGCCGGGCACGCCCTGGGCAACCTGGTGCTGGCCGGGCTGGTGGACGCCACCGGCGACCTGGTGCGGGGGGTGGACGCCGCCGCTGAGCTGCTGGGGGCGGCCGGGCGGGTGCTGCCGGCCACCACCGAGAAGGTGACGCTGAAGGCCGAGGCCGACCGGGGCGAGGTGGAGGGGCAGGTGGCAGTGTCGGCGGCCGGCCGGATCCGGCGGGTCACCCTGGTCCCCGGCGGCTCCAGCCCGCCGCCGGAGGCCACCGAGGCCCTGCTCGCCGCCGACCAGGTGGTCATCGGCCCGGGGTCGCTCTACACCAGCATCCTGGCTGCCGTGGGGGTGGCCGGGGTGGCCGAGGCCCTGGCCCGGACCACCGCCCAGAAGGTCTACGTGTGCAACCTCTACCCCCAGATCCCCGAGACCGAGGGGTACGACGTGGCCGCCCACGTGGTGGCGCTGCGGGAGCACGGGGTGGAGGTGGACGTGGTGTTGTGGGACTCGGGGGCCGGCCTGGCCGCCGGCCGGGTGGACCGGCCCCTGGTCGACCGCCCCCTGGCCGGTTCCAACGGATTGGTCCACGACCCTGCCAGACTGGCGGACGCCCT
Organism: Acidimicrobiales bacterium; assembly: GCA_030044045.1. The sequence continues at coordinate 2,519 of JASHWO010000029.1, read as the reverse complement.
CTCGGATCTGCTGGCATGAGCGGCCGGTCGGCTGATGGTGGGAACCCAGCGGGGACGAAGGAGGACCTTGGGTAGATGACGGTGCGGGTGGGCATCAACGGCTTCGGCCGCATCGGGCGGAGCTTCTTGCGGGCGGTGCTGGCCGGCGGGACTGGCGCCCAAGAGCCGGCCGTGGAGGTGGTGGCGGTCAACGACCTCACGTCGGCGGCCACCAACGCCCACCTGCTGCGGTACGACTCGACGCAGGGCCGGCTGCCCGTCCCGGTCGAGGTGGACGGCGACCACCTGGTGGTGGGGGGCCGGCGCATCCGGGTGCTGGCCGAGCGGGAGCCGGCCCACCTGCCCTGGGGGGAGCTGGGGGCCCAGGTGGTGGTGGAGTCCACCGGCCGCTTCACCGCCCGGGCCGACGCCGCCACCCACCTGAAGGGCGGGGCCGCCCACGTGGTGGTGTCTGCCCCCTCGGGCGACGCCGACGCCACCTTCGTCATCGGGGTCAACGACGAGGACTACGACCCGGCCGCCCACCTGGTGGTCTCCAACGCCTCCTGCACCACGAACTGCTTCGTCCCCATGGTCAAGGTGCTCGACGATGCCTTCGGGGTGGTCAGCGGGCTGATGACCACCGTCCACGCCTACACCAACGACCAGAACCTGCTCGACCTGCCGCACCGGGACCTGCGCCGGGCCCGGGCGGCAGCGGTCAACGTGGTCCCGGCCTCCACCGGGGCAGCCCGGGCCACCGGCCTGGTCCTGGCGGCCATGGCCGGGCGGCTGGACGGCATGGCCCTGCGGGTGCCGGTGCCGGTGGGCTCGATCACCGACTTCACGGCGGTGGTCCGGGGCGAGGTGGGCGTGGCCGAGGTGAACGGGGCGTTCGCCGCCGCCGCGGCCGCCGACACGGCGCTCGGGCGGGTGCTCGACTACTGCGACGAGCCCATCGTCTCGACGGACGTGGTGGGCAGCCCGGCCTCCTGCACGTTCGACGCCGGGCTCACCATGGCCCTGCCCGTCGACGGGGCCTCCACCCTGGTCAAGGTGGCCGGTTGGTACGACAACGAGTGGGGGTACTCGAACCGGCTGGTCGACCTGGTGGCCCTGGTGGGGGGCGCCGGGTGAGGACCGGCCGCCGGGCGGGCGGGCACCTGGTGGGGGCGTCCCGGGCCGGCGGAGGCCGGGCGTGACCGTCCCGGGCCTGCTCCGGGGCCTGCCCGTGCTGGAGGACCTGCCCGACGTGGCCGGGCGGCGGGTGCTGGTGCGCACCGACTTCAACGTGCCCCTGGCCCCGGGCGACGGCGGGCGGCCCACGGTGGCCGACGACTTCCGCATCCGGGTGGCCGTGCCCACCCTGCAGTGGCTGCTCGACCGGGGGGCCGAGGTGACGGCCTGCAGCCACCTGGGCCGGCCCGACGGCGCCCCCGACCCCCGCTGGGCCATGGCCCCGGTGCGGGAGCGCCTGGCCGAGCTGTGCCCGGGGGTGGCCCTCATGGAGAACCTGCGCTTCTCGCCGGGGGAGAAGGCCGACGACCCGGCCTTCGTGGCCTCCCTGGTCGAGGGGTTCGACTGTTACGTGAACGAGGCGTTCGGGGTGGCCCACCGGGCCCATGCCTCGGTGGTGGGCCCGCCGGCCCTCCTTCCCAGCGCCGCCGGCCGCCGGCTGGCCCGGGAGGTCACGGTGCTGAGCAGCCTGCTGGAGCAGCCGGTGCGGCCGTTCGTGGCCGTGGTGGGCGGGGCCAAGGTGGCCGACAAGCTGGGGGTGCTCCAGGCCCTGGCCGGCAGGGTGGACGCCCTGGCCCTGGGGGGCGCCATGGCCTTCACCTTCCTGGCCGCCCTCGGCCACCAGGTGGGGGACTCCCTGGTCGACCCGGACCACCTGGAGGACTGCCGCCGCCTGCTGGGCTCGGGGGTGCCGGTGTTGCTGCCGGTGGACACCGTGGCCCTGGCCCCCGGGGGCACCTTCGGGTCGGAGGCCGGCCCGGGTGGCGGCCGGGGGGCCACCAGGGTGCTCGGCCAGGACCTGCCCGCCGGCTGGCGGGGGCTGGACATCGGCCCGGAGACGGCCGAGCGGATCGCCGACGCCGTGGGCTCGGCCGGCACCGTGCTCTGGAACGGCCCGCTCGGCGTGGTGGAGGACGGGCGGTTCGCCGCCGGCACCCGCCGGGTGGCCCAGGCCGTGGCCCGGTCCCGGGCCTTCACCGTGGTGGGGGGCGGCGACAGCGCCCGGGCCCTGGAGGACCTGGGCCTGGTGGGCCGGATCAGCTTCCTGTCGACCGGGGGCGGGGCGTCGCTGGAGCTGGTGGAGCAGGGGGACCTCCCCGGGCTGGCCGCCTTGCGGGCCGCCGTCAACGCGCCGGACCCGGGCGCCGGCCGCCGGGCCTGACCTTCTGCTCCTGCCGCCGATGCCCCGATCCAAGGACGCCCCGACCGATCCGCCCGCCCCGGCCGGCGAGGGTGAGGCAGCCGGTGCAGCCGGCACCGCCGATCCGGCCGGCGAGGGTGCGCCTGCCGGCCCGCAAGCCGCC
>JASHWO010000278.1 GCA_030044045.1 Acidimicrobiales bacterium | reverse complement strand
TGGACGCAACCACCAGTGGCTCGGTGAGCCAGGAACCGACGTCGGCGCCCCCGGGGGCCGTGGGCCCCGCCGGCGGGCAGGTGGGGCAGCAGCCGGCGCACGCTGCCACGGGCGGCAACACCAGCACCTCCGGCAGCCCGGCCGCCCAAGCCCAAGCCCAGGAGCCGGCCTACGGCCGTCCCTGGCCCTCCGGCCAGACCGAGGGGGAGGGGTGGGTGATCTTCGCCGGGATCGTGCTGGTGGCCGCCGGGATCATGCGCTTCTTCGACGCCATCTGGGCCTTCCACTACCACGGGCTGGTCCCCGAGGGCCTGCAGGCGGGCATCTTCGGGCGCTCGCTCAGCACCTACGGCTGGCTGTACCTCGTGGTGGCTATCATCCTGTTCGTGTGCGGCTTCGCCGTCATGGTCGGATCCCAGGTGGGGCGGTGGGTCGGGGTGCTGGCCGGGATCATCGGCACCGTCAGCGCCATCTGGTGGATGCCGTACTTCCCGGTGTGGTCGCTGACCTACGTGGTGCTCGGGGTGCTGGTGGTGTACGCCCTCCTGGCCCACGGCGAGCGCCTGCCGGCCTGACGCCGGGCCATGCCGGCGACCCGAACGAAGGCCCGCCAGGAGGAGATCCCCGCCTACGACACCACGGCCGAGCGGGCGGCCCGGGGGCGGGCGGCGCGGGCCGCGGTGCCCCGGTCGCGCCACGGCCAGTGGGCACCGGCCGCCGACCGGCGCGACCCACTCGAGATCCTGGCCGACCAGGAGGCGAACCGCGTCCCCGAGCTGGTGCCGATCCGCCACGGGCGGATGGCCGCCTCGGCGTTCGCCTTCTACCGGGGCGCCGCCGCGGTGATGGCGGCCGACCTGGCCGGCGAGCCGCGCACCGGCCTCGACGTCCAGCTCTGCGGTGACGCCCACCTCATGAACTTCGGGGGCTTCGCCGCGCCCGACCGGGATCTCCTCTTCGACGTCAACGACTTCGACGAGACCCACCCGGGGCCGTTCGAGTGGGACGTGAAGCGGTTGGTGGCCAGCTTCGACGTGGCCGGGCGGGACCGCGGCTTCGAGCCGTCGCGGCGCCGGGAGGCCGTCCGGTGGGCGGCCCGGGCCTACCGCGAGGCCATCCAGGAGTTCGGCACCATGCGCACGCTGGACGTGTGGTACTCCCGCCTCGACGTGGCCGGCATCGAGCGGCGGTGGGGGAAGGAGGCGGGCGGCCGGGCCGTCCGGAACCTCCGGCGCCTGGCGGCCAAGGCCGAGACGAAGAACCACCTGAAGGCCTTCGACCGGTTGGTCCGGGTGGACGACGGGTACGCCCGCTTCGCCAGCGACCCGCCGTTGCTGGTGCCGGTCTCCGAGCTGTTCTCCAACGCCGATGCCCACCGTATGGAGGAGGCGGTGTCGGGTTCCCTCCGCGCCTACCGGCACACCCTGGGCGAGGACCGGCGCCGCCTGGTCGACCGCTACCAGTTCGTGGACCTGGCCAGGAAGGTGGTGGGCGTGGGCAGCGTGGCCACCCGTTGCTGGGTCGCCCTGATGGTGGGCCGTGACGAAGGCGACCCACTGTTCCTCCAGGTGAAGGAGGCGGAAGCGTCCGTGCTGGAGCCCTACCTGGGACGCAGCCAGTTCGGCAACCACGGCCAGCGGGTGGTCGAGGGCCAGCGGCTGATGCAGGCGGCCAGCGACATCATGCTCGGGTGGTCGCATACCCTCGGAGTCGACGACGTGCTGCGGGACTTCTACATGCGCCAGCTCTGGGACTGGAAGGTGTCGGCGAACGTGGAGACGATGGCGCCGGACACGCTCCGGGTGTACGCCCAGATCTGCGGGTGGACCCTGGCTCGGGCCCACGCCCGGTCGGGCGACGCCACGGCCATCGGTGCCTACCTCGGCTCGGGCGACGCCTTCGACACGGCTATGGTCGACTTCGCCCACGCCTACGCCGAGCAGAACGACCTCGACCATCGGGCCCTGGTACAGGCCATCGACGACGGCCGGATGGAGGCGGTCACCGGGATCTGACCGCCGCGCCGGCGGTCCGGGACTCGGCGCGGCGGCCGGCACATGGCCGGCACGGCAGAGGGGAGCGACCATGACCGACCAGCAGGCCACCGAGGACCCGTCCGTCCCGCCCGCTCCGTCCACCCCGGCCGGCCCGCCGAACCCGGCTACCCCGGCCGCCGGTGCCGCCACGGCGGAGCGCCTGGCCACCGAGCGGGCCGTCGGGAACCGGTTCCTCGTCCGCTTCGAGGAGAACACCCTGCGCCAGCGCCCGCTGTGGATCCGGGTGATCGTGGAGTTCGTGGGGACGTTCGTGCTGGTGACGGTGGCTGCCGGCTCGGGGGTGATCAACCACTTCGTCGGCACCGACCCCATCAGCCGCACGGCGGCCGTGGTGGCGCCGGGCGCCGTGGTGATGGCCATGATCTACGCGCTGGGCCCGCTCTCCGGCCTGCACATCAACCCGGCGGTGACGCTGGCCTTCGCCGGCCGGGGCGTCTTCAAGGTGGCGTGGGTGGTGCCGTACGTGGTGGCCCAGATGGCCGGGGCCATCGCCGCCGCCCTCTTCCTCCAGGGCCTGTACGGCCACGTCTCGTCCGGGGGCAACTACCCGATCGCCGTGCCCGGCGGCGAGTGGCGGTCGCTGGTCATGGAGATCGTCCTGACCGCCGTCCTGGTGACGGTGATCCTGCACACCGCCACCGGCTACCGCAGCATCGGGCACAACGCCGCCCTGGCGGTGGGGGCCACCGTGGCCCTGCTCGGGCTCTTCGCCAGCCCCATCAGCGGGGCGTCGATGAACCCCGCCCGCTCGCTCGGCCCCGACATCGTGAGCCTCGACTTCAGGGGGTGGTGGATCTACGTGTTGGGGCCGTGCATCGGCTCCGTGCTGGCCGTGATGTTCATCGGCCTGGTCCGGGGACTGCCCGACAAGGAGGAGCTGGAGGCCGCCGAGGGTGGCGCGCTGCCGATGGAGCGCTGACCGGTCGCCTGCTGCACGGTGAACGTCCGCTCGGCCCGGGACCGGCCCACGAAGCTCACCGCCCAGTGGGCCAGCGCGCCGAGCCGGTTCTTGAAGCCGGTGAGGAACGTGAGGTGGACCACGAGCCAGAGCAGCCAGCCGACGAACCCACCCACCGACAGGCGTCCCCGCCTGGCCACGGCGCGGAAGCGGGAGATCACGGCCAGGCTGCCCAGGTCGCGGTAGCGGAACGGTGGGTCCGAGTGGTCGCCGCGCAGCCGGCGGGCAATGCCGCGCGCCGCGTGCCGGGCGGACTGCATGGCCACCTCGGCCATGCCCGGCAGGTCGTCCAGGGCCATCATGTCACCCACCACGAACACCTCGGGGTGGCCGGGCAGGGTGCAGTCCGGCCGGACCTGGACCCGCCCGGCATGGTCCACCCCGGCGCCGCTGGCTCCGGCCAGCACCGCGGCCAGTGGCGAGGCGGCCGTGCCGGCCGCCCACACCTTGGTCCGAGCCTCGACCCGCCACGGCGTGCCGTCCGGCCGGCGCACGGTGACGCTCCCGGCGTCCATCCCGGTGACGAAGCAGCCGGTGTGCACTTCCACGCCCAGGCGCCGGAGGTCCCTGGTGGCCAGGCGGGACAGCCGGTCGCCGAACGACGCCAGCACCTGGTGGTCGCCCTCGAAGAGCAGGATGCGTGCCGTCGCCGGCTCGATGGCCCGGAAGTCGTGGCGGAGCGCCCGGCGCGAGAGCTCGGCGATCTCGCCGGCCATCTCCACTCCGGTCGGCCCCCCGCCCACCACCACGAAGGTGAGCCAGCCCTGCCGGGCGGTCTCGTCCGGCTCGGTCTCGGCCACCTCGAAGGCGCCGAAGATGCGCCCGCGCAGCTCCAGGGCGTCGTCGATCGACTTCATCCCTGGTGCCCAGCGGCGGCGCTCGTCGTGACCGAAGTAGTGGGTCTCCACTCCGGCGGCCACGATGAGGCTGTCGTAGGGGGTCTCGAGCGTGGTGCCGAGCCG
>JASHWO010000277.1 GCA_030044045.1 Acidimicrobiales bacterium | reverse complement strand
GCGAGCACCCCGGGACGGTACCGGTCGCGGTACCGGCGCCGTCGACCCGGCCGCCGTCGGGAGCTCGGGCCGCCCGGGCGACTCCGGCGACCCGTCGGCTGCCGCGCACTGGGTGGGCCCGGCCGACCATGACCTGGCCCGCCTGCAGCCGACCGCCCACCCCGAGGTGCTCTTCGGCCTCACCACCGTGTCCCTGGTGCGCGGCCTGTCGGGCTTCATGGTGTTCCTGGTGGCCTTCGGGCTGCGCCGGGAGCACGCCGGCCTCTACTGGTACGGGCTGGCCCTGGGGGCGAGCGGCCTGGGGGCCCTGCTGGGACTGGTGGTGATGTCCCGTCTGCGCCAGCGCCTCAGCGAGCAGCAGGTGCTCCTGGGGGCGATCTGGTTGGTGGCGGTGGGTGCCGCCGCCGCCGCCGCCTGGGGCACGGTCGCCGCCCAGGTGCTGCTGGCCCTGTTCGTGGGCTTCGCCGGGTCGCTGGCCCAGCCGTCGTTCGCCGCCATCGCCCAGCGCTACGTGCCGCTGGCCGCGCAGGGCCGGGCCTTCGCCCGCTTCGCCACCCGCCAGCAGCTCGTCTGGGTGCTGGGGGCCATCGTCCCGGTGGTGGTGGCGCTGGCCTTCCCGGCGGGGGACGTGGTGATGGCGGCGGTGGCCGGCGCCGGCGGGCTGTTCTACGTCACCAGCCGCAAGGCGCTCCGCCACCGGGCACTGCCCCGGTCCGCCCACGAGGACCTGCGCCGCCGCGCCGGCGAGCCCTGAGCCGGCTCGGCGGGCCTCCGGCCCACGCTGCCTGGCCGAGGGAGCACGCCGGCGACCGCTGACCCGACCCGGCGAGCCCGCGCTGCCTCTCCGCTGGACCGCTCAGCTCAGGCGGCGTTCGAGGTCGTCCACGGCGGCCGAGAGCTCGGCCGGGAGGTGGTCGCCGAAGGTGGCGTAGTGCTCCCGGATCAGGGGCACCTCGGCCCGCCACTCGGCCGGGTCCACGTGCAGCAGCGCCGCCATGTCCTCCTTGGACACGTCCAGGCCCTCCAGGTCGATGGCGCCCGGCGCCGGCACCGAGCCGATGGGGGTCTCCACCGCCTCGCCCCGGCCGCTCACCCGCTCGAACACCCACTCCAGCACCCGGGAGTTCTCCCCGTAGCCGGGCCAGAGCCATTTGCCGTCGGCGTCCTTGCGGAACCAGTTCACGTAGAAGATCTTCGGCAGCTTCGCCGGGTCGGGCGCTGCCTGGCCGATGCGCAGCCAGTGGGCGAAGTAGTCGCCCATGTGGTAGCCGCAGAACGGGAGCATGGCGAAGGGGTCGCGCCGCAGGTTGCCCACGGCCCCGGCGGCGGCGGCCGTGGTCTCCGAGGCCATGATCGAGCCCAGGAACACCCCGTGCTGCCAGTCGAACGACTGGAACACCAGCGGGACCACCGAGGCCCGGCGGCCGCCGAAGAGGATGGCCGAGATGGGCACACCCTGCGAGTCCTCCCACTCGGGGGCGATGGCCGGGTCCTGGGCCGCCGGCGCGGTGAAGCGGGCGTTCGGGTGGGCTGGCGGCGTGCCCTTGGCCGGGGTCCAGTCCTCGCCCCGCCAGTCGGTGCAGTGGGCCGGCGGATCCTCGGTCATGCCCTCCCACCACACGTCGCCGTCGTCGGTCAGGGCGGTGTTGGTGAAGATGGCGTTGGCCTCCACCGTGAACATGGCGTTCGGGTTGGTGTGGGAGTTCGTGCCCGGCGCCACGCCGAAGAACCCGGCTTCCGGGTTGATCCCGTAGAGCCGGCCGTCCGGGCCGAACTTCATCCAGCAGATGTCGTCGCCGACGGTCTCCACCTTCCAGCCCGGGAGCGAGGGGATGAGCATGGCCAGGTTGGTCTTGCCGCAGGCCGAGGGGAAGGCGCCGGTCACGTAGCGGGTCTCGCCGGCCGGCGAGGTGAGCTTGACGATCAGCATGTGCTCGGCCAGCCAGCCGGCGTCGCGGGCCATCACCGAGGCGATGCGCAGGGCGAAGCACTTCTTCCCGAGGAGGGCGTTGCCGCCGTACCCGGAGCCGTAGGACCAGATCTCCCGGGTCTCGGGGAAGTGCACGATGTACTTGTTCTCGGCGTCGCACGGCCAGGGCACGTCGGCCTGCCCCTCGGCCAGCGGGGCGCCCACCGAGTGCAGGCAGGGCACGAACTCGCCGTCCTCGCCCAGCACGTCGAGGACCGCCGCGCCCATGCGGGTCATGATGCGCATGGACACCGCCACGTACGGCGAGTCGGTGATCTCCACCCCGATGTGGGCGATGTCGGAGCCCAGCGGGCCCATGGAGAAGGGGACCACGTACATGGTCCGGCCGGCCATCGAGCCCCGGAACAGCTCGGTGAGGGTGGCCCGCATCTCGGCCGGGTCCCGCCAGTTGTTGGTGGGGCCGGCCGCCTCCTCCGTGGCCGAGCAGATGAAGGTGCGGTCCTCCACCCGGGCCACGTCGCCCGGGTCGGAGTGGGCCCAGTAGCTGTTCGGCCGCTTGGCGTCGGACAGCCTGGTGAAGGTGCCGTTGTCCACCAGGAGATGGCAGAGCCGGTCGTACTCCTCGGCCGAGCCGTCGCACCACTCGATGCGGTCGGGGGCCGTGAGCGCCGCCACTTCCTCGACCCAGGCGATCAAGTTGCGGTTCTTGGTAGGCGGCATGTCGGTTCGGTGACCTCCTCGGGACGCGGCCTGCGTCGTACCCTCCGATCGGCGGAGCAAGCTCGTGACTCCCAATGGTAGGCATGGGGCCGTGGCCCGCCCCAAACCGCCACCCGGGACCGGGGCCCCCGGCGGGGGGGAGGACGCGGCGATCGAGCGTCTCGGGGCCTTGGTCCGGCACCGCTCGGGACCCATCCCACCAGGGGAGATCTGGAGCGGCGACGACGCCGCCGTGATGGCCCGCCCGCCCGGGCCGCTGGTGCTGGCCACCGATGCCGCGGTGGCCGGGGTCCACGCCGACCTGGCGCTGGTGAGCCTGGCCGACCTGGGCTGGAAGGCGCTGGCCGCCACCGTGAGCGACGTCGGCGCCATGGGCGCCCGCCCCCTGCACGCGCTGGCCACCTACTGCGTCCCGCCGGGCACCGGCCCGGACGAGCTGGACGCCCTGGCCGCCGGGGTGGTCGAGGCGTCGGCCGAGTGGCGCTGCCCGGTGGTGGGCGGCGACCTGTCCGCCGCCGGGCAGGTGGTGGTGTCGATCGCCGTGACCGGCACCCTCGACGGCGACCGCCCGCCGGTCCGCCGGGGCGGGGCCTCGCCCGGCGACCACCTGCTGGTGACCGGGCCGCTGGGGGCCTCGGCTGCCGGGCTGCGGCTGCTCCGGGCCGGCGTGGCAG
>JASHWO010000276.1 GCA_030044045.1 Acidimicrobiales bacterium | reverse complement strand
TGGTGCTCTGTGTGGCGGGGCTGCTTCTGTTGTCGTTCGTGGCATATCAGCTCTGGGGCACGGCGCTCTACGAGTCGACGGCCCAGGCCCATATCCGCCACGAGCTGTCCGGCGAGCTCCACCGCACGCTGCCCACCTCGCCCTCGGCGCTGGCCGATCCCGGCCGGCCGGGCGGGACGCTGCCACCGCTGGCCGCGTCGACGGCACCCCCGGAGGCCGACCCGCCGGTCGGCAGCCCGGTGGGCCTCATCTCGATCCCGGCCATCGACGTGCTGTTCGCCGTGGTGGAGGGGGTCGGCGCGCCCCAGCTCGAACAGGGGCCCGGCCACTACCCGGGCACGGCGCTCCCGGGAGAACCAGGCAACTCGGCCATCGCCGGCCACCGGACCACCTACGCCCACCCCTTCTACGACCTGAACCTGCTGCACGACGGCGACGACGTCTACGTGCTGACGTCGCAGGGGCTCTTCCGCTACACGGTGGTCCAGTCGCAGGTGGTGCCGCCGACAGACGTGCAGGTGCTCGCCCCACCGGCGGGCGAGCGGCCCACCCTCACGCTCACCACCTGCAATCCGCGCTACAGCGCGGCCACCCGGTTGGTGGTGACCGCCGACTTCTCCCCGGGCCCTCCCTCGACCGGCACCGGCGTGGGAGGCGGCAGGGGCGGCACGGGGCGCGGTGGCGCCGGCACCAGCACCAGCACCGGCACCGGCACCGGCACCGAGGCTGGGGCCAGCAGCCGTGCCGGTGCCGGGCACGACCGGCCGCCTGCCGACCGCCGCGGCGGGCTGGGTGGCGGTGGCGAGAGCTACTGGCCGGGGATCCTGTGGGGATTGGCCACCGCCGGCGTGGCCATCACCCTCTGGGCGGTGTGGCGGCGGGTCCCCCGTGCGCTGCGCTGGCTGCCGGTGCTCGCCGGCGTGCCGCTGGTCATCGGCGGCCTGCTCCTGTGCTACGAGCACATCAGCCTGGCCCTGCCGGGCAGCTTCTGAGCGCCGGGGCTCAGCGGGCCAGCCGGCCCACCAGCGACGCCGCCGCCGTGACCCCCACCACCACGGCCACCACCAGCACGGCGAAGTCCAGCCCCAGGTGCGACGGGGACCCAATGAGCAGGCCCCGCAAGGCGTCCACCTCGTAGCTCAGGGGGTTCACCTTGCTCAGCACCCGCAGCCACCCGGGCATGATGCTCACCGGGTAGAGGGCGTTCGAGGCGAAGAAGAGCGGCATGGTGATCATCTGGCCGATGCCCATCAGCCGGTCGCGCTTGAGCACCACGCCGGCCACCGTCATCGAGAGGCAGGAGAAGAAGGCCGAGCCCATCATCACCACCACGAACGCCCCCAAGATGTGGAGAGGGTTGGCCGAGAGGGCCACTCCGAGGATGGCCGAGAGGACCAGCACCACCACCACCTGGGCCAGGGCCCGGATGCCGGCGGCGAACGACTTGCCGAGGATGAGGGCCGAGCGCGGGGTGGGGGTGACCAGCAGCTTCGTCAGCACCCCGGCGTCGCGCTCCCAGATGATCTGGATGCCGTAGAAGATGGCCACGAAGAGGCCGGACTGGGCGATGATGCCCGGGGCCAGGAAGTCCAGGTAGGGCACGTTGCCCGTGGGGATGGCGTGGATCCGGTTGAACGTCTCCCCGAAGATGAGCAGCCACAGGATGGGCTGGACGGCCCGGGTGAAGAGCTCGGTGCGGTCGTGCCGGAGGCGCTGGAGCTCCACCAGGCAGAAGGTGCCCACCCGGCTGGGGAACCGGCGCCACACGGTGGTGTCGACGAGCGGCGGCCGGTCCCCGGCGGCAGGCGGGGTGGCTGAGATGGCGGAGCCACCGTCGGCGCGGCGGCCGGCCCGCGGCGTGCCGTCCGGCGCGGCCGGCGCGGTGCCCAGCCCAACGGGCGGGTCAGCCGACACGACCGGCCGTCCGGCGCGTGCTGCGGACCTCGCGGAGCCCGCCCCCCGTGTCGCCGTCGAGGCTGCCGCCGGTGAACCGGCGGAACACGTCCTCCAGCGAGGCGTCGGGGCCGAGCGCCTCCTTCAGCGCCGCCGGGGTGCCCTCGGTCTGCACCCGGCCGAGGTGCATGAGGGCGATCCGGTCGCACAGGGCGTCCGCCTCCTCCATGTAGTGGGTGGTGAGCAGCACGGTCATGCCCGTGGCCTGCCGCAGATCCTCCACCCGGCGCCACACCCCGTCGCGGGCCACCGGGTCGAGGCCCACCGTGGGCTCGTCCAGCACCAGCAGCGCCGGTCGGTTGACCAGGGCCTGCGCCAGCTCCAGCCGGCGGATCATGCCCCCCGAGTAGGTGCCGGCCAGCCGGTCGGCGGCGTCGGCCAGGCCCATCACCGCCAGGGCGTCGGCCACCCGGGCCCGGCGCTCGCCCCGCGGGACGTCGAACAGGCGGGCGAACCAGGTGACGTTCTCCCGGCCGGTCAGCGCCGGTTCGATGGAGAGCTGCTGGGGGACGTAGCCCAGGAGCCGCCGCACCGCCATCGGCGCCCGGTCCACGTCGTAGCCGTGGATGCGCACCGTGCCCTCCTGGAGCGGGAGGAGCGTGTTGGCCACCCGGATGGTGGTGGTCTTGCCGGCCCCGTTCGGGCCGAGGAGCCCGAATACCTCCCCCGGACGGATGGCCAGGTCGATGCCGTCCACCGCCACCTGGTCCCCGAACCGGTGCCGCAAGCCGCAGCAGTCCACCGCCAGCGTGCCGGCGGTGGCCGCCGTCATGGCTGCCCCGTCGTCGTCACCGCGGCCAGCGCGCCGTCCAGACGGGAGAGGACCGGCAGCGCCTCCACCAGCCGCCGCTGGTCGGCAGCCGGCAGCCAGGCCAGGGCGTCGGCCAGGGCCTCCACCCGCCGGTCCCGGCAGGCGTCGACCTTGCGGCGGGTGCCCTCGGCCAGGTCGAGCCGGGCCACCCGACGGTCCGAGGCGTCGGCCAGGCGGAGCAGCGTCCCGGACTCGGTGAGCTGGCCCACCAGGGTGCTGACCGTGTTCGGGGCCAGCCGCAGCTCGTCGGCGGCGTCGGCCACCGACACCCCCGGCCGCCGCCGCACCAGGCGGACCAGCTCCAGCTGGGACCCGTTCAGCTCGGCCAGCTCCGCCGGGCGCTCGGCGTGGCGCCGGCCGCTGCGGCGGATCGAGGCCATGGTGGCCAGGAGCTCGTCGGCCGCCGCCACCCGGCGGTCGGGCGCCAAGGCGGCCGGCACCTGCCGG
>JASHWO010000275.1 GCA_030044045.1 Acidimicrobiales bacterium | reverse complement strand
GGGCCAGCCGGCGACCAGCTACACGTCGGGCCAGGGACGGGGGCCGGGCGCCACCGGCTCGGCCCCGGGGGCCGGGTCCAGGGCCCAGGCCCGCCGCCAGGGCGACACGTCGGGCCCCTGCAGCGACCGGCCGGTCCCGGCGGCGGCCCGGTGGCGGGCGGTCCACCAATCGCTGTCCACCTCCTCGGCCAGCAGGGCCACCGCCGCCTCGATGCGGGTCCCGAAGCGGCGGGCGTCCTCGCCCTCCCGTGGCAAGAGCCCCGGCCCGAACAGGACGGTGACCGGCGACCGCTGCACGCCCAGGCGACCCAGGACCGCCGCCCCCCGCCGCCCCCGGGCCTCGGCGCCGGATCCACCCAACGGCCGGCCCCCCGGCGCCCGGGCCACGTCGGCCGAGCGGGGCAGTACGTGGCGGGTGCCGTGCAGGTACACGGGCACCACCGGCCGCCCGGTGCGCCGGGCCAGGTAGGCGGCACCGCCCCGGAAGGGCTGCCCCCAACCGTCGGGCGACCGGCCGCCCTCCGGGAAGATGACCAAGCTCCAGCCGTCCTCCAGGAGATGGGCCGCGGTGTCGGCCGACCGCCGGTTGACCCGGCTCCGTTCGATGGGCACGGCGGCCAGGGAGAACGACCAGAGGACCGACTTCCACGTCCGGTCGAAGAAGTAGTCGGAGGCGGCGGCCACCACCGTGCGGTGGCGCAGCGCCACCGGCAACGAGGTGAGCAGCAGCGGGGTGTCGAGATGGCTGGCGTGGTTGGCGGCCAGGATCACCGGGGCCTCGGCCAGGCGGAGGTGCTCCAGGCCCCGCACGGTGGTCGGGGCCACCAGCCGGGCCGCCGGGCGGGTCACGTTGTCGAGGACGAGGGCCCGGGCCAGGCGCACCGGGTAGCGGCGGGACCACTCGTGGTCGTAGTCGAGGCCGACCTTGCGCTCGGGCGCCGGCCGGGGCATCCCCCCCGGCCAGGTGGGCGCGGCCAGGGGGAAGCGGGCCCGACCGAGGCGGCCCAGCGTGGCACGAGGGCCCAGGCGACCGAGCCGGGCCAGTAGGTCGCCACCCGCGCCGCCACTGCCACCCGACCCACTGCCGCCCAGCGCGCCGCCACCGGCAGTCGCCCCGCCGCTCACGACACGTCCGCCATGAGGATGGGCGGGGCGTGCAGGTGGGTGAGCGAGGGGGAGGGGCCCACCACGTCGCCGGCCAGCTCCAGCGCGTCGTGGAAGGTGGTGGCCGGGGAGAAGCCCATGCGCCGCACGGCGGCCGGGTCGCCGCCGACCACCACCACCCGGCCCAGGTGCTGGAGGGCGTGGGCGCACCAGTACCACATGTAGAAGGGGTGCACCCCGTGGTAGGCGTGGCCGGTGCGGTACAGGTGGGCGTACCACGGGTCGGTGGCGAACGCCTCCTCGTAGGTCTTGGACATCTCGACCGGGTCGGTGGTCTGGGACAGCACCTGCTCGAAGAAGTCGATGTAGCTGGGATGGTGTGCCGGGTGGAACTCCCACGGCGTCGGGTGGTGCAGGATCACCACCCCGCCCTCGCGCACCAGCGGCTTGCCCCGGTAGAGGTTGAAGAAGTACCCGAGGCCGAGGCAGGCCACCAGGATCGGGTTCATGATCGAGTTGACGTTGTAGGGACAGATATACGGCAACCCCATGGTCAGGATGTCGGCCTGGCCCTCGACGGCCACCCCCTGCTGCTCCCAAACATTGGCCGTCGTCACCGCGTGCACCGCCTCGACCTCGCCGGCCTGCACCGAGGTCATAGCGTGGGGCGCCCGGATGCCGTGGAAGATCTGCCGGGCCAGCCGGGCCGGGGTGCGCTCGAGCGCGGCGGCCGAGGCGGCATAGGTGGCCCGGTCCCGGAGCGACCACTCCCACTCCCGCTTCTGGAGGAAGGCGAACTGCGGGGGGAAGGTGTCGGTGTTCAGGGTGGTCTCGATCTGGAAGACCGTCACCCCGCTGGCGGCGATGAGCCGGCCCATGCGCCAGTTGGCCGTGTGGAGCGCCGACGCCGGCGCGTCCATGAACGACCGGCTGTGGCGCATGGTGGTCGGGTTGTGATGGTGGCGGAGCGAGCGGTAGCTGGCCAGGCCGGTGGCCACGCTCTTGTGGCCGCCGTCCATGGCCACCAGGTTGATGTTGACGTAGACCAGCAGGTCGCTCTCGGCCGCCCGCTTGTTGATCTCCACGTCCTCGCCGTGGTCGGTCTGCCCCAGGTGGACCAGGTTGTCGGGATCCTCGGCGTCGTGCTGGGTGAGCAGGCCGTGGGGGGCGAAGGCGTCGTAGACCCGGTCGCCCAGGGCGTGGCGCAGCTCGGCCTCGGTCATGCGGCGGTGCAGGGCCAGCGCTGCCACCAGCACCACGTCGTCCACCCCGGCGGCGGCGGCCATGTCCAGCACCTGCTCGATGACGAGCTGGCGCACGTCGGGCGCCTGCATCGGGGGCAGCGGCAGCGACACGTCGTCGAAACAGATGGTGAGCCGCATGCCCGGGCGCAGCAGGGCCGGCAGAGGCTCGCGGTCACCGAGGGGATGGAGGAGGGCCTCGCGGATGGCCGCCACCGGATCCCGGAGTGCCGCCATCGGCTCCGGCGCGTAGACCACCCGGCTGCCCTCAGGCAGCTTCTCCAGGACGAAGCGCTCACCGTGCCAGAACAGGGTGGGTGGGGTGGACCGGTCCACCTCCAGCACGAAGCCGGGCCTGGGGCTCATCGACGCGCTCCCTTCTGGTCGGTTGCTCGGAGATCGAAGGCCACCTTCACCGCGCCCCGGCGGCCGGCGGCGCCGGCGTGGGCCACGGCCTCCTCGAAGCGCTCCAGCGGGTACGTGGCCGAGACCAGACGTCCGGTGGCGGCGGTGGCGGCCACCTCGAACGCCAGGTCGAACGTGCGGTGGGGCTGTGCCCCTGTACCCCTGGCGCCCGGGCCGTCCCCGGCCCCGGCACCGCCCGCGCTGCCCGGCGCACCATCCGGCCCGCCGCCGCCACTGCCCACATGCTCGACCCCGTAGGCGTAGGCGCCGGCCAGGGTCACTTCACGGTGCCAGAGGCTGGCCAGGTCGACGTGGACCCGGGCCGGCATGCCGACGAGCACCACCCGGCCCCGGGGGCGCACCATCTCCAGCGCCTGGGCGATCGACTCGGAGGAGCCCACGCAGTCCAGCACCACGTCGGCCCCGCCGGTGAGGCGCTGCCCGCCTCCCGTGGGCCGGCCCAGGGCCAGCGACCGGCTGCGGCGCCGCACGGCCCGGGGGAGCTGGTCCGGCGGCAGGGCCTCGGTGGCCCCGAGCTCGGCGGCCAGCC
>JASHWO010000274.1 GCA_030044045.1 Acidimicrobiales bacterium | reverse complement strand
TGAGCACGTACGGCGACCAGTTCGTGAAGACGGCGTACGGTCCCTGCCCCACGTGGATGCTGAGCTCCTTGATGACGGCGGCCACGAACCCCCAGGCGATCCCGGCCGACACCGAGAGCAACGCCGCCTTCCGGCTCGGGGAGTGCGGCCGCCGGTGGCTGGAGGGCAGCACGGCGACGGCGGCCACCAGGCCGGCGGCGGCCAGGCTGGAAGCCCCGGCCAGGATCCAGTGCCACGCCGTGGCCTGCGCCGACGAGCCGCCCGAGGGGTGGGCCAGGAAGAGGAAGCTCCCCAGGCCGACGGCCATGCCGGTGGCGGCGATCCAGTCCCGCGGGCGCACGCTGTGCTGGCGGCGGCCCCGTAGGGCCAGGTAGCCGAACACGAAGAGCAGCTCGGTGGCGATCACCGGCTGCACCAGGCTCAGGTCGCCGAAGTGGAGGGCGGCCAGCTGGAACAGGAACCCGGCGATCATGCAGAGGACCCCCAGGAACCACACCGGGCGACGAACCAGGAACAGCACCAGCCGCCAGCTGAAGCTGATCTCGCCCGGCGCCGGGGCGGCCGCGACCCGCTGCGCCACCGACGACGTGGCGGTGAAGAGGCTCGCCACCAGGGCGAGAAGGATCTCGACCGTCATAGGCTCGGCTCGCTTCCCAGACCCCGGCAACACGATGCCGGCGGTCGGCATCCCGCCCAGCCCGGGCCTCGTCCCCTTTCTACGGCAATTATCCCCAACGGCGCCCCTCCGGTGCTCATTCCCGGACGCCGGGGCACCCGGTCCTTACCTAACGGTAAGGACCGGCCGTACGGGCGGCGGGACACGGCGATCCCCCCGCCGGAGAGGCACCCGGTAACCTCCCCCCATGCCTCCGCCGGACCTCGAGCCACCGGAGGGCCTTCCCGGCGGCGGCGGGACCGGCCCCGACCGCGCCCCGGACCCCAGCGGCATCCCCACGTCCGATACCAGCCCGGTGGCCGTGGCCGACGGCGGCCCGGCGAGAACAGGGGCGGGGCCGGGCACGGCAACGGCAGCCCAGCGCACCCGCCGGCGGCGGCGCTGGCTGTTCGAGCTCGGGGCGGTGGTGGTGGTCGCCGTGGTGCTGGCCGTGGTGCTGCGCGCCTTCGTGGTGCAGGTGTACTACGTGCCCTCGACATCCATGCTGCCCACCCTGCGCCCCGGGGACCGGATCGTGGTGGACAAGCTCAGCTTCGACCTCCACCCCATCGTGCGGGGGGACATCATCGTGTTCAGCCGGCCGCCCCGGGAGCACCAGGCCTGCGGCGGCGCGATCGTCCCGGACCTGGTCAAGCGAGTGATCGGCCTACCCGGCCAGACCATCTCCTCCCGGGGGAACCAGGTACTGATCGACGGCAAGCCCATCCCCCAGCCCTGGCTGCCGCCGGGCACCCAGCTCGGCCGGCCCATCCCGACCACCGTGATCCCGCCCAACGACTACTACGTCCTGGGCGACCACCGGGACACGTCGTGCGACAGCCGCTACTGGGGCTTCGTCTCGAAGTCGACCATCGTGGGCGAGGTGGTGGCCGTGCTCTGGCCGCCGTCCCGGATCCACTTCTTCTGATCCGCCGGGCCGGCCGGCAGCCGTACCCAGAACCTGGCACCCTGCTCGCCGTTGGCCCGCACCCCGACCGTCCCGCCGTGGGCCCGGGCGATGGCGGCCACGATGGCCAGGCCCAGCCCGGTGCCCCCGGTGGCCCGGGCCCGGGAGGCGTCGGCCCGGTAGAACGGCTCGA
The DNA here is from genome assembly GCA_030044045.1 of Acidimicrobiales bacterium. Next base: position 2,587 of record JASHWO010000274.1, on the reverse strand, counting down.
AGATGCGGTGGGCGTACGCCGGTGGCACCCCGGGGCCGCGGTCGGCTACCTCCACCACCACGTCGCCACCGGCCCGGGCCACCACCACCGTCACCGGCTCGCCGGGCGGCGAGTGCCGTACGGCGTTCACCAGCAAGTTGTCGACCACCTGGCGCAACCGCCCGGCGTCGCCCAGGATCTCGGCCGACGGCGGGGCGGCCAGGGTGACCGGGTGACCGGGCGCCGCCGCCCGGACCGCGGCCACCGCCCGGGCCACCACCGGTACCAGATCCGTCGGGCTGGCCTCCAGGGGCCGCTCGTGGTCGAGCCGGGCCAGCAGGAGCAAGTCGTCGACCAGCACGTGCATCCGATCGGCCTCCTCCCGGATGCGGTGCATGGCGGTGGCCAGATCCTCGGGGCGCTCCCGGGCGCCCAGGTCGAAGATCTCGGCGTAGCCCCGGATGGAGGTGAGCGGGGTGCGCAACTCGTGCGAGGCGTCGGCCAGGAACCGCCGCAACCGCTGTTCCGAGGCCGTGCGGGCGGCGAAGGCCGCTTCGATCTCAGCCAGCATGGCGTTCAGCGACAGCCCGAGCCGGCCCACCTCCGTACGGTCGTCGGCCGGGGCCACCCGGCGGGCCAGGTCCCCGGCAGCGATGGTGCCGGCGGCGGCGGCCATGTCCTCCAGCGGCCGTAGCCCCCGCCGCACGATCCACCAGGCCAGGACGCCCAGGCCAGCCAGCACGGCCACGCTCACCAGCAGCATCACCAGGGCCAGCCGGCCGAGCGTCTGGTCCACGTCGGTCAGGGGGATGGCCACCACCACCGACACCCCCTCCCCGGGCAGGGGCTGGGCCAGCACCTCGTAGCGCACCGGCGACGGCCCGGCGCTACGGGCCGTGAAGTAGGCCGGGCCGCCGGCGACGCCCTTCGGCAGCGGGTGCGGCAACGCCGGTGGCGCCGGGGCCCGGCCTCCGTAGTAGAACGCCTGCTTCGCTCGGACGCTGCCGTCCGGCCGCACCAGCTCGGCCACGGTCCCGGTGGGGAAGAGCCCAGCGCCCCCCGGGGGCCGGCCGACGCCGCGGGGGAGCCGGAGGTGGGTGCCGCGGGGGCAGCCGAACGGCGCCGCCGGGCTGGCCTCCGAAACGCCCTGGCAGGCCAGCAGGTGGGGCGCCTCGTAGGAGGCGGCGCGCAGCTCGGACTCGATCCGCTCGACCAGGAACGACCGGAGCTGGGCGTAGACGACCACGTCGGAGATGACCAGGCCGGCCGCCACCACCCCCACCAGTACCAGGAGGAGGCGGGCCCGCAGCGTCACGGCTCGCCGCCCGGCACCGGGCGGAGGCCACCAAGCCCGGTGCCGGACGACGAGTCTTCCCCCCCGGGTGGCCGGCGGAGCCGGTAGCCCACACCACGGACGGTGTGGATCAGCCGGGGGCCGTGCGCCTCCAGCTTGCGGCGCAGGGAGCTGATGAAGATCTCGACCACATTCTCGTTCCCGTCGAAGTCGTACTGCCACACCCGATCGAGGATCTGGACCTTGGAGACCACCCGGTCGCTGTTCAGCAGTAGGTAGTGCAGCAGCTTGAACTCGGTGGGCGTCAGGGCCACCACCTGCCCGGACCGGGTGACCTCGTGCTGGTCCTCGTCGAGCACCAGGTCGTCGCAGCGCAGCACCCCGGTCTCGCCCTGGATCTCGTGGACCCGGCGCAGGATGGCCCGGGCCCGCACGATGAGCTCCTCGACGCTGAAGGGCTTGGTCACGTAGTCGTCACCGCCCAGGGTGAATCCCCGGAGCTTGTCCTCCAGGCCGTCCCGGGCGGTGAGGAAGATCACCGGTACCCGGGGATGGTCGCCGGACAGGCGCCGCAGCACCTCGAACCCGTCGAAGTCCGGGAGCATCACGTCGAGCACCATGAGGTGCGGCCGGAAGCCGGCCACCGACCGCAGGGCCTCCCGGCCGGAGTGGGCCACCTCCACCGTCAGGCCCTCGTAGCGCAGCGCCATGGCCACCAGGTCGGTGATCCCCGGCTCGTCGTCCACCACCAGCACCCTCGCCGTGTCGTCCACCGCTGCCGCCACCTCCCACCGGGATCCTCCATGCTTACCCTGTCGATTGCCTGTGCGGCCGTCGGCTGGGTCTCTCGGTCCATCAGCTGAAACCCGCTGGACCAGGCGGTACGCTCTGGCTGGGCCGCTAAAGGAGGGGTGGTGAGGTGATCCGGCATCGTGGCGGCGGGACCCGTCGTAGCGACGCGGGCGGGCTCCCGTCGACCGTCCCCGAGCTGGCCCGCACCCTCCGCCGGGCCCGCACCCGCCAGGGCCTCCGGGTGGAGGACGTGAGCGCCCGCACCGGCCTCCCCCTCGACCAGATCCACGCCCTAGAGGCGGGGGGCGTGGACCGGCTCCCGGACCGGGTGGCGGTGCTGAAGACCCTCCGGCGCTACGCCGACTTCCTCGGCCTGCCCGGGGACCGGGTGGTGCTCGGGGTCCTCGACCACTGGCCCACAGCCCCCGGCACCCCGGGGACCCCGGCGGCCCAGCCCCTGCCCGTCGCCGGCCGGCGTCCCGCTGCCGGGGCGGTGCTGCCGGGCACCGGCACGATCGGGGC
>JASHWO010000273.1 GCA_030044045.1 Acidimicrobiales bacterium | reverse complement strand
CCAGCTCGATCCAGCTCGACTGGCGGTGGTGGAGGAACACCGGGGGCAGGCCGAGGCGCCCCGGGTGCTCGCGCACCAGCTCGGTGGTGCCGCCCGGGCAGGCGAAGAACCCTGGGCCCAGGTGGGTCAGCTCGGCCCGCAGCCCCCCGCCGGTCACCAGGCCGGTGGCCCCGGTGGCCACCAGCGCCCGGGCCTCGTCCAGCGCCTCGGTGGTCCCCACGGCCAGGCCGCTGGAGGGCGGCAGGTCGGTGGCGGACCACGGAGGGGCCAGGTCACCGGCGCCCGAGGCTCGCCAGGCCCGGCGGGAGAGCACGGCGGCCACCAGGGCCACCAGCGCTTCCAGCACCACCACCACCAGGAGGGTGAAGGCCGCCCGGCTGGGCCACGAGGCGGTGTAGGCCCGCTCGAGCGCGTGCCGGGGCCCCGAGCCCGTGCGGACCAGGTGTGACACGCCGTGGTAGACGACGGCCAGGCGGACCACCAGGGCGGCCATCACCGCCACCAGCGGCGGGATCCACAGATAGTGGCCGAGGCGGCGGTAGAGGGTGCGGGAGCTCACGAACCGGCTGGTGCCGGCCGGGTCCTCCAGCCGGTCGATGCCGGCCAGCCACGGCCGGCCGGCGGTGTCGGCCACCAGGGCGGTGCCGCCCAGCGGCCGCCCCGGCCGCACCAGCACCCGCCGGGTGCTCGCTGCGGTGACCAGTTGCAGGTCGACGGCGGGGGCCACCTCGGCGCCCAGGGCGTAGAGCTCGGTCACCGTGTCCGGGTCGGTGGCCACCTCGGGGTCGCGCCAGCCGGGCAGCACCAGCAGGCGGCGGCCCTCATGGGCGGTGAAGGCGCGGACGGCGTCGGCCAGCGTCCGGTGGCCGGCCAGGGTGGCCCGGGCCCGGCCGGGCCGGAGGTCGCCGGCGAAGAGGTTGCCGCACACGATCACCGTGCCCGGGCCCGGCCAGTGGTCGAGGGTGGTGGCCAGGTCGGCCGCCAGGGCCAGCGACGAGGGCACGGGGTCAGCCGGCAGCAGGAGGTCGCCGACGACCATCACCCGCTGGCCCAGCCCCACCTCGACGCGGACCGGTGCCGCCTCGCCGGCCGGGGCGGGCAGGCCCTCCGGCGCCGGGTCCGGCTCGGACCGCCGGTCGCGCTGGGCAGAGGGCGACATGGCCCCCCAATGGTGCCATAGGCTCTCCCGCCGCCGCCGGTGCCTGGCACCGGTGCCGACGACGAAGGAGCGCACGGGGCGAGTGGAGGAGCGGAGGCCGCCGAACTGGCGCTGGAGGGCGGCACCGGTCCCGCCGGGCCCGGCGGTGGTGTTCGACATCGACGGGGTGCTCTCCGACGCCGCCGGGCGCCAGCACTTCCTGGACCGGGGCCGGCGCGACTGGTCGGCCTTCTTCGAGGCCTGCGGGGACGACCCGGTGGTCGAGGAGGTGGCCCGGCTGGTGGAGCTGCTCGACTCCTCGCTGGCCGTGGTGCTGCTGACCGGGCGGCCGTTGCGGGTGCAACCCCAGACCGTGGCCTGGCTGGAACGGTACGGCGTTCGCTGGGACCTGCTGGTGATGCGAGACCGCGGCGACTACGCCCGGGTGACCGTCTTCAAGCGTGGCGTGGTGGACGACCTGCGCCGCTACGGCTTCGACCTGCGGCTGGCCCTGGAGGACGACCCGTCGAACCATGCCATGTTCGTGGCCGAGGGCGTCCCCTGCGTCTACATCCACTCCGGCTACTACGTGTAGGGGATCCGCCGGCGGGCCGGGCGGGCCGGAAGTCGCCGGGCCGGCTCACACCACCTCGACCAGGCCGGTGGTGATCGAGCAGTAGGCGCCGGTCACCGCCACCCGCCCCGCCGCCACTGCCGGGGCCAGCACCGGGCCGGTCCCGGCCAGCAGCGCCGCCTGGCGCCGCACGTGCTCCCGCACCGCCCGCGCCGGGAGGGTGGCTGCCGGCTCGGGGTCGACCGCCCGGACGGCGGCCACCGCCGGCTCCACCACCGACAGCATGTGCCCGGGGGGCGCCGCACCGCCGCTGGCCAGGGCCACCGCGGCGGCCACCGCGCCGCACCCCTCGTGGCCGAGGACCAGCACCAGCCGGGCGCCCAGCGCCTCGACCCCGTACTCGACCGAGCCCAGCACCGCCGGGTCCTCCGCCGGGTGGCCGGCCGCCCGCACCACGAAGATCTCCCCCAGATCCTGGTCGAGCACGATCTCCGGCGCCACTCGGGAGTCGGCGCAGGCCAGCACGACCGCGACCGGGGACTGGCCCCCGGCCAGCTCCGGGCGGGGGGTCCGCGTCGTGGCCCGGCCCTCGACGAACCGGCGGTTGCCGGCCAGTAGGGCGGCCAGGACGTCGCGGGGGTCTTGGGCGTCAGTGGGCTCGGGGGCGGCCATGCAGCGGGAGGCTAGCCAGTGCCCGGCCGGCGGCGCTCGGCGGCCTGCCTCGTCGACCGGCCCGCCCTCCTGTGCGACAGCCAGCCGGCGGCCAGGGCCAGGGCGGCCAGCACCAGCACCGGCAGGTCGCCCAGTCGCGAGTACACGGTGCGGCCGGTGCGCAGGCCCACCGTGGTCACCAGCACCTGGCGGCGGCCGAGCACCGAGCGCCGGAGCACGTCGCCGGCCGGGTCGACCACGGTGGAGTAACCGGTGGGCGCCACCTGGACCAGGTCCCGCCCCTCCTCGACCGCCTGGACCCGGTCGGCCGCCACCTCCTGGGTGGGGATCTGGCTGCTGGCGTAGGAGGACGTGTTCGTGGGGACCACCAGGAGCTCGGCTCCGGCCCCGACCGCCGGCCGGCCGCGGTCGGCGAAGAACACCTCGTAGGAGAGCATCACCCCGAGCGGGCCGGCCGGGGTGCGCACCAGCCCGGTGCCGTGCCCGGGTACCGCTGTCTGCGGCACCGCCGCCAATGTGGCGAAGTGGGCGAAGAAGCCGCGGTAGGGGACGTACTCGCCGAAGGGGACCCGGTGGACCTTCTCGTAGGTGCCCACCACCCGGCCGTCCGGTCCCCAGGCCACCGCCAGGTTCCGGAAGGACCCGGGCCCGGCCGGCTCGGTGACCCCGGCCAGCACCGTGGCGTGCAGCCGGCGGGCCAGCGCCGCCATCCGGGCCGCCTGCGGGCTGCCGGCCAGCGGGCGGGAGAGGGCGATCACGTCCTCCGGCCACACCACCAGCTCGGGTGGCGGGTCGGCGCGCCGGCCGCCGGATCCGGCGCGCCGGGTAGCCCGGGCGTTCCCGCCTTCGCCAGCGCCGCCCCCCTCGCCGCCGGGAAGCTCGGCCGAGGCGGCCAGCTCAGCCGAGAACACGGTGGCGCTGTCCACCTCTTCGGCGGTGGTGCCCCGCCGGCCCCCGCCCTGCACCGCGGCCACCCGGAGCGCCCGCACCGCCGGCCCGCCGTCGGGAGCCAGGGCACCAGCCACCCCGACCGCCATCGCCAGGGCCAGGGCCAGCACTGCCGCCCACTGGCGTCCCGAAGAGGGGTGCAGGGCGAGCTCCCCCAGACCGGCCCCGCCCAGCCAGACCAGGGCGGTGAGCAGCAGTGGGCCGCCGAGCCGGGCCGTGCCGAGCAGCGGGCCGCCGGCCTGCCCCAGGAAGATCCCGCCGATGGGCAGGCCGCCGAAGGGCCAGGCCATGCGCACCGCCTCCAGCAGGGTGAAGGCCGCCGGGAAGGCGGCCACGCGGCCCCGCCCCGGCAGGACCAGCGCCGCCGCCAGGCCCATGGCCAGCGCCTCCACCGCCATCAGTAGGGCCGCCCCGTACCAGTTGAACGACCGGGCCCACCACAGGCCGGGCACGTAGCAGCCGAGCCCGGCCAGCCAGCCGGCCAGCATCCGGGCCGGCCAGCGCAACCCGGCCAGCCGCCAGTAGAGGAGCGCGGCACCGGCGAAGGCCAGCGGCCACCACCCCCACGGGGGGAGCGAGAGGGCCAGCGCCCCGCCGGCGACCAGCGAGGGGAGCGCCACGCGGCCCCGCCCCGGCCGTGCTGTCTGCTCCGGTCGTTGCCGGGGCATCAGAGGACCGACAACGCGTCGAGCACGGCGCGGGCGGCGGCCCGTCCACTGCCCACGCAGGCGGGCAGGCCCACGCCCCGGTAGGCGGCGCCGGCCAGGACCACCGCCGGGAGCCGCCGCACCGCCGCCTCGATCCCGGCCACCCGGAGCAGGTGGTGCACCCGGTACTGGGGGAAGGCGCCGGGCCAGCGGGTCACCGTGGCGGCCGCCGGATCCCGGGTCGTGCCCAGCAGCAACCGCACCTCGGCGGCCACCCGGTCCACCAGCGCGCCGTCGTCCATGGCCCAGGGCCGGTCGTCGCCGTAGCGGCCGACCGAGGCCCGGACCAGGCGGGTGCCCGACCGGGCCAGATGCGGCCACTTGGCGTCGAGGTAGGTGCAGGCGGTGACCAGCAGGTCGCCGCCGAGGCCACCCGGTGCCGGGGAGCCCCGGGGCACCAGCAGCCCGGTGCCGTACAGGTCCGCCGGGAACCCTTCCGCCGGGTAGGCCAGGGTGACCACGGCCACGGAGGCGTCGTCGATGCCCCGCAGCAGGGTCGCCGCCTCCGCGTCCAGCGGGGCGAGGAGGTCGGCTGCTCGGGGAGCGGGCACGGCCAGTACCACCCCGTCGGCCGCCACCGGGCCGCCCGGGGTGTCGAGCTGCCAGCGAGCCGGCCCCTCATGGGACAGGCGGGCCACCGGCCGCCCGGCCTGCACCGCCACCCCGCGCCGGGCCAGGGCCGCTTCGAGCCGGGCGGGGAGGGTGCCGGTGCCGCCGCGCAGGGTCCAGAAGGCCGGCTCGGCGGTGC
>JASHWO010000272.1 GCA_030044045.1 Acidimicrobiales bacterium | reverse complement strand
AGATGTCCATGCAACGCCTCACCCTCATCCGCAACGCGCAGGAGCGGAGGCTCGCCGACGGCCGTACCGCCCGTGGCGAACGGACCCGCATCCGGGTGGGCGAGGCGCTGATCGAGCTCCTGGAGCAGGGCGAGACCCAGCCCACGGCCCGGATGGTGGCCGAGCAGGCCGGGGTATCGCTGCGCCTGGTGTTCCATCACTTCGAGGACATGGACGCCCTGTACCGGGCGGTGATGGTGCTCCAGGCCCAGCGCCACTGGAGCAAGCTCCGGGAGGTGCCGCCGAACCTGCCGCTGGCCCACCGCGTCGACCGCACGGTCCGCCAGCGCGGCCGGCTCTTCGACGCCATCGGGCCGGTCCGGCGGGTCGCCACGACCATGGCTGCCCGTTCGGAGGACCTGTCCGAGGCCCTGGCCGAGTCCGACGCCTTCCTCCGGATACGGCTGGCCGACACCTTCGCGCCCGAGCTGGAGGCGGCCGGCACCCAGCACGGCGACCTGCTGGACGCGGTGGACATGACCGTCTCGTGGGAAGCGTGGGAACGGCTGCGCATCAACCAGCAGCTCTCGCCGGTGATCGCCCGCCGGGTGACCGCCCGCACCCTCACCGCCCTGCTGGCCGGCGAGCTGCCCCTCGCCGCCCGTCCGTGACGGCGTGCCCTTGACGGCGTGAGAGTCCTGCGGACGCCGGAGGAGCGGTTCGCCGGCCTCCCCGGCTTCGCCTTCGAGCCCCACTACGTCCACGTGGCCGGCAGCGGCGTGAACGGCGGGTCGGACGGCAACCCGCCGCTGCGCCTCCACTACCTCGACGAGGGGCCGGCGGACGCCCCGGAGACGGTGCTGCTCCTGCACGGCGAGCCGAGCTGGTGCTACCTGTACCGCACGATGGTGCCGGTGCTGGCCGCCGCCGGCCACCGGGTGGTGGCGCCCGACCTGGTGGGCTTCGGCCGCTCGGACAAACCGGCCGACCGGTCGGACTACACCTACGCCCGTCACCTGGCCTGGCTGCGCGAGGCCCTCCTCGACCGGCTGGGCCTGGAGGGGGTGACCCTGGTGTGCCAGGACTGGGGCGGGCTGCTCGGCTTGCGGCTGGTGGCCGAGCACCCGGACCGGTTCCGGCGGGTGGTGGCGGCCAACACCGGGCTGCCCACCGGCGACGGGCCGCTCACCGAGGCCTTCGAGGGCTGGTGCCGGTTCTCCCAGGAGGTGCCCGAGCTGCCCGTCGGTGCCATCGTCGACGCCGGCACCGTCACCGAGCTGCCGCCGGCAGTGGTCGCCGCCTACGACGCCCCCTTCCCCGACGAGCGGTACAAGGAAGGGGCCCGCCAGTTCCCCGTGCTGGTCCCCACCCGCCCCGACGACCCGGCGGCCGAGCCGAACCGGCGGGCCTGGGCGTCGCTCCGCACGTTCGACCGGCCGTTCCTCTGCGCCTTCAGCGACGGCGACCCCGTCACCCGGGGCGCCGACCGGCAGTTCCTGGCCGAGGTGCCCGGGGCGGCCGGCCAGCCGCACGTGACCATCGCCGGTGCCGGCCACTTCCTGCAGGAGGACCGCGGGGAGGATCTGGCGGCGGTGGTGCTCGACTTCGTCGCCCGCCCCCCGGCCGGCTGAGCGCCGGCCCCCGGCTCCCGGCCCGCCGCGGTCCCCGGTCACCCATCGCGATCCGGCCGCCGCGGCTGCCGGTCACCACTGCGATCCGGCCGGCGTGCGGTTGTTGCTATTCATAAGTAGCATCCGGTCGTCCAGGCGCCGGGCTCTCGGGGGGCGAAGTGACGACAGGCGAACGGGTCATCAAGTGGGGGCGGCCACCACTGGCGCTCGTGCCCGAGGCACTGGCCGGCCGTCTGGCCGCCGTGCCCCTCCCCGGCTGGCTGACCGTGGCCCTCGACACGCCGGGGGCCACGGTGGCGGCACTCACCGCCGACGCCTGGGACCACCTCCCCACCGACGAGCAGCTGCGGCGCCAGGTGCGCGACCACATCCTGGCCATCTTCCTGCGCTACGGCTACGGCTTGGGGGACGTCGTGGTGGCCACCCTCCCCGGGGGACTGGCCGAGCCGCCGGGACCGGTGCTCTGGCGCACCCGGGCCCGCGACGCCCTCCTGGCGGCCGTCGGGCCCGACCCGGCGCAGCGCTACCCGCTCACCTTCGGCGAGCTGCTGGCCGTGCCGAAGGTGGGTCTGCGCACGGCGCTGGAGGCGACGGCGCTCCTGGAGCTGGGCGGTACGGCCCGCGGGGAGAAGGCGGCAGAGTGGAGCATGGCCGGACGGCTCCCCGCCAGGCCGGGTCCCCGCCGGCGCCGGGCCACTCCCGGGAGCAGCGGCGGGGGCGGGGGCAGGGACGAGGACGGGGGCAGGGGCAGGGGCAGGGACGAGGACGGGGGCAGGGGGGGCGGTAACCGCAGCGCTCGTGGCGGCACCCGTGGCGGCGGCCACCGGCCACCGGGCGGCCCCCCACCGGCCGTCACCATCGTGCGCTGGGGCGAGCCCGGCGGCGCCCTGCTCCCCCGCTCCCTGCGGCTCGCCTTCGCCACCACCCCGCTCCCCCCGCCGCTGGCCCGGGAGCTGTGCCTGCCCCCCGGCACCACCGCGGAGGCCCTCGACCAGTCGGTCTGGGAGCGGGCCGGGGGCCTCTCCCCGTGGAACGAGAAGGCCCTGCTCGACCTGGTCACCTCGCGGGCGGTGCGCCCGCTGCGGATCCTCGACGGGGAGTGGCCGGAGGGGCTCGACCCGCAGGACGTCCCCTGGCCCACCCGTCTCCGCAACGCCCTCACCGGGACCGGGTACCTCCAGCCGGCCGTCCTGGCCGGCCTCACCTACGACGGCCTGCTGGCCCTCTCGGGCATCGGCTGGAAGAGCGCCCTGGAGCTCGGGGTCGTCGCCGACAGCCTCTGCCCGGCGCCGGAGGGACCGGTCGGCGGCGAGGCGCGGGCCGCGTTCCTGCAGGCCGCCCTGGAGGACTGGACCGTCCGGGTCCACGCCGGCGACCGCCGGTTCGCCGGCGCGCTCCCGCCCTGCGAGGGCACCCTGCGCCAGATGCTCCTGCACGCCTACGACCACCCCGACGGCCCCCTGGCCCAGGCCATGCCCGAGGCGCTGTCCCGCGTCCGGGCCAGGGCCGCCGAGCTGGCCGCCGAGCCGATCGACCGGGGGCTGCTACGCCTGGCCGACGCGCTGGGCCTCTCCCGGCGGGACATGGTGCTGGCCGCCGGCCGGCTCGGGTGGAACGGCGGGCCGCGGCAGACGCTGCAAGGGTTGGCCGAGCGGCACGGCGTGAGCCGGGAGCGCGTCCGCCAGCTCGTCGACCGCACCGTGGCCCGCCTCGGCCGTCCCTTCGTCCCCCAAGTCGAGCGGGCGGTGGCGCTGCTGGCCGACGAGGCGCCGATCGCCGGCGCACGGGCCGGTGAGCTGCTGGCCGAGAAGGGCTTGGCCGGCGAGCCGATGGACCCGGCAGCCCTGCTCTCCCTGGCCCGGGCCCTCGACTACGACGTCCCCTTTCGCGTCGACGACTGCGGCGGGGCCGCGCTGCTGGTGGTGGCCGGCTCCGGGACCACCTCCCGGACGCTGGCCGCCGCCCGCGCCCGCGCCCGGCTGGGCGTGGGCGCCGTCGAGGAGGTCCGCCAGGCCGCCGGGCGCTCGGGCCGGGCGTGGTCGCTGGAGGACGTCGAGGTGCTGCTGGCCACCAGCGCCGAGTTCGAGTTGCTGGGCAACGGCTGGTACTGGTCGCCCGGCACCGGGTCGGCCCGGAACCCGCTGCGCAACGCCACCCGGCGCATGCTGGCCGTCACGCCCTCGCTCGACCTGGCCACCGTCCACCGGGGCCTGGCTCGGGTCCAGCGCGCCGGCCCGGCCCTGGCCAGCGTCCCCGAGCAGGTGCTGGCCGCCTACTTCGACCGGAACCCCGAGTACGTCCGGCGCGGCCGGGTGGTGGAGGCGGTACGGCCGATCGACGAGCGGCGGGAGCTGCGCCAGGGCGAGCGGGCCATCGTGGACGTGCTGCGGGCCGCGCCCGGCCGGGTGCTGAGCCGGGCCGAGCTGGGGGCGGCGGTGGCCGCCCGCGGCGTGGGCAGTGCCCACTTCAACAGCCTCACCACGCACAGCCCGATCCTCGACCACGTGGCCCGGGACCGCTGGTGCCTGCGCGGCGACCAGCCCGGCGACCGGCCCGGCCCGGCCCCTACGGCACGCAGCTGAACCCGTGCACCACCGGGCCGTCGGCTCCCCAGCCGATCCGGGTGACCGACCCGGTCGACAGGTGGAGCCGCCAGGCCAGGCCGTCGTCGGCCCCGAGGGCCCAGGCCACGGCGGCCTTGATGGGCGAGACGTGGCTCACCACCACCACGTCGGCGGCCGCCGAGCGGGCCGGGGCGCCGGGCCGGCCCAGCAGCTCCTCGCAAGCCTCCCGCACCCGGGCCCCCACCTCGGCCAGCGACTCGCCGCCCGCCGGGCGGTAGGCGGCGTCCTCCCGCCACCGCAGCCACACCTCGGCCGAGACGTCGCCCAGCGGGCGCCCCTCGTGCTCGCCGTAGTCGACCTCCACCCAGCGCTCGTCCACCTCCACCGGGAGGGGGAGCGCCAGCGCCGCCGCGGTGTCCAGGGCCCGCCGCAACGGGCTCGACACCAGCCGGGCCACCGGGCCCAGGCGCGGGCCCAGCGCCGCCGCCTGCTCCCGCCCCCTCGGGGTGAGCGGCACGTCGGCGCGCCCCAGCAGTACCCCGGCAGCGTTGGCCGTGGCCTCGCCGTGCCGGACCAGGACCAGCACCGCTGCTCAACCCGTCAGCCCGCGGCCGGTGCCCGCACCAGGATCCGCCCGCACTGGTCGCAGGTCACCACGGTGCCCGCCGGCAGGTGGCGGATCCGGTCGACCTCGGCCGACGGCAGCGCCAGGTGGCAACCCTCGCAGCGGTTGCCCACCAGGCGGGCCGCCCCCACCCCGCCCAGCCGGGCCCGCAACACCTCGTAGCGGTCGGCCAGGTCGGTCGGCAGCTTGGCCGCCTCGACGCCCCGCGAGGCGGCCAGCGTGGCGACCTCGACGTTCACCACCGACTCGGCGGCAGCCAGGGCGGTGCGCAGCGACGACGCCGCGGCGTCGAGCTGGGCCCGCTCGTCGGCCAGGCGGGCCAGCTCGGCGTCGACCGGCTCCTGCTCCACCATGACCTCCAGCTCGACCTCCTCGATCTCGGCCCGGCGCTGGGCGAGCTGGTGGATCTCGGCGTCCATGGCCTGCAGGTCCCGGGCGGCCGAGCCACGGGCGGCGTAGAGGCGGTCCTCCAAGGCCTGGCGCCGCCCGGTCATGGCGGTGATCTGGGCCTCCAGCTCGGCCTGGCGGGACAGGAGGGCCTGGCGCCGGGCGCCCAGCTCGCCGGCCCGGGCGGCCAGTGCCGCCAGGGCGCCGTCGGCCGCCTCGAGGTCGCGCCGCTCGGGCAGGGTGCCCTTGCGGTGCTCGAGCTGGGTGATGGCGATGTCGAGGTCCTGGACCCGCAGCAGCACCGCCAGCGGGTCGTCCCCGGCCGGGGCGTCGTCGCTCATCGCCGGCCACCTCCCTGGTGCCCCTCGCCGGCGGCAGCCGAGCCGCCGCCGCCCAGCCCCGGCCCCAGCGCGG
>JASHWO010000271.1 GCA_030044045.1 Acidimicrobiales bacterium | reverse complement strand
CTCGACGCCGACACCCACGCCGCGCCGCTGGCCTCGACCGTCCCGGTGCTCACCATCCAGTCGGTGGCCAACCAGGTGCCGCAGGGCCAGCCGGCGGAGTTCGTGATCACCGCCTCGGCCGCCACGACAACAGCCACACTGACCGTGAACCTCACGGCCGGCGGGACAGCCGGGAGCAGCGACGTGGTGACCCCGCCCACGTCGGTGGTGCTGAAGAAGGGCACCACCGAGGCCTCGGTGTCGGTGCAGACGCGGACCAACACAGTGGTGGCCCCGAACCCCACCCTGGTCATGTCGATCGCCGGCGGCACCGGCTACACGGTGGGGACACCGGGCTCGGCCCAGACCACCATCAAGGACGTGGCCGTCCCCACCCTCACCATCGGCGGCGGCACCACGGTGGCCCCCGGCGGTAGCGCCACCCTCACCGTCACCGCCAGCCAGCCGCCGACGCAGGCACTGCAGGTCGCCCTGTCGGCGGGGGGCAGCGCCGTGGCCGGCACCGACTACGACCCGGTCGACCCGGTGCTCACCATCCCGGCCGGCGCCACCTCGGCCAGCGTGACCGTGCAGACCCTCGACAACACAGTCATCGAGCCGGACAAGTTCCTGGCCGTGTCCGTCGCCGCCTCGGCCTCGCAGTCGTACACGGTAGGCACCCCGGGCGCGGCGGTGGTGACGATCAGCGAGTCCGGGGCGCTGCCCACGGTCACCCTCCGCTCGGCCACCACCTACCTGGACAAGGGCGAGCCCTACGACGTGTCGGTGGGCCTGAGCGAGGCCACGAGCACCCCGCTCACCGTCCACCTCTCCTACGGCGGCACAGCCCAGGAAGGCACCGACTACACCACGCCGTCGGGCAACATCGTGGTGCCGGCCGGCCAGACCTCGGTGACGGTGGCCATCCCCACCGTGACCAGCAACACCGTCACCCCCGACCGGGTGCTTACCGTCTCCCTGGCCCCGTCGTCGTCCTACGCCGTCGGCACACCGGGGAGCACCTCGGTCACCCTCACCTCCACCGTGGTGCCCACGCTGACACTGACCGCCAGCACCACATCGGTCACCCAGGGCGGGGCGGCCACCTTCACCATCACCGCCAACCAGGCGCCGGTGAAGAACACCTCGGTGAGCTTCGCGGTGCAGGGGACCACCCAGGCCGGCCAGGGGTACGTGCCGCTGACCGGCACAGCGTTGCTCCGGGCCGGGCAGACCTCGGTGACGGTGACCCTGCAGTCGCTCCAGACGAACGTGACGTTCGAGCCGACCGACATGGTGGTGGGCCAGTGGCCCATCCGGGTGGGGCAGGTCTACGTGAAGGCCGGCGCGCCGGTGTCGGCCGGCGAGGCCATCCTCCAGCTCACCGAGCCGAACCTGAGCGTGACCCTGCAGTCGTCGGCGGCCGACCGCACCAAGCTGAAGGTGGGCCAGCACTGCACGGTGCAGATCTCCGGCGAGACAACAGTGGGCACAGGCACCATCACCTCGCTGAACTCGACCCCCACAGTGGTGGGCAGCGGCAGCTCGTCCAGCCAGGCCTACGAAGGCCAGATCGAGGTGTCGAACTTCACCGGCGCCAACGGCTCGGAGGTCTCCATCAAGGTGGTGGACGAGCAGATCCAGGACGCCCTCACCGTGCCCATCGCCGCCGTGCTGCAAAACGGGACGGGCAAGGACGTGGTCCGGGTGATCGACCTGGCCGACCACGGCAAGGTCACCGAGGTGCCGGTGACGACCGGGCTCACCGAGGGCTCGTACATCCAGGTGAAGTCGGGCCTGCACCTCGGCCAGACGGTGGTCGTCCAGGCCAACCAGCCCCAGTGAGCCTCCCGCCGCCCACCCCGGCCTACGGCACCCCGCCGGTGCCGGGCGGGTCACGGGCCCTGCTCGAGCTGGACCGGGTCTCCCGCGTCTACGGCGAGGAGGTCGAGGTCTACGCCCTGCGCGAGGTGTCGCTGCGGATCCTCCCCGGCGAGTACGTGTCCATCGTGGGGCCCTCGGGGTCGGGCAAGTCCACCATGCTGGGGCTGCTCGGGGTGCTGGACCTGCCCTCGTCGGGGACCATCCGGGTGGCCGGCCAGGACGTGGGCGCGCTCGACGACGCCAACCGCTCCCGGCTACGGGGCGACTCGATCGGGTTCGTGTTCCAGCAGTTCCACCTCATCCCCCACCTGACGGCGCTGGGCAACGTGGAGACCGCCCTCCTCTACCGCGACATCCGGCCCCGGGAGCGGCGGGAGCGGTCCCGGGCGGCGTTGGAGCACCTGGGCCTCGGGCAGCGGGCCGACCACCTCCCGGTCCAGATGTCCGGGGGCGAGCAGCAGCGGGTGGCCCTGGCCCGGGCCCTCGTCACCGACCCCCTGGTGGTCCTGGCCGACGAGCCCACCGGGGCGCTGGACTCGGCCAACGCCGCCCACGTGCTCGAGCTCTTCCAGACCCTCCAGTCCCCCGAACGGGCCGTGGTGGTGGTCACCCACGACCTCACGGTGGCCGGTGCCGCCCGCCGCAAGGTCTCCATGCGTGACGGGCGGATCGTTGCCGACGAGCTACGCCAGGACGTGCTGGCATGAGCCCGTTCCGCGATCTGGTGGGCGTGGCCGTGGCCGGCCTGCGGGCCCGCAAGGTGCGCACCATGCTGATCATGCTGGGACCGGTCATCGGGGTGGCGGCCATGGTGAGCGCGGTGGGGCTGACCGAGAGCGCCAAGGGTGCCCTCCAGGCCCAGCTCTCCCGGCTGGGGACGAACCTGATCGTGGCCCAGGCCGGGAGCAGCTTCGGCTCGCAGAACCCGACGTTCCCGGGCAACGCCCTGCAGCGGGTGGAGAACGTGTCCACGGTCACCGAGGCGGCGGCCACCACCAACCTCTCCGGGGTGGTCGCCCTGCCCGTCCAGGGGGCGAGCAGCTACTACCAGGCCTTCCCGGCGCCGATCCGGGCGGCCAGTGACAACCTTCCCCAGGTGCTCCAGGTGCCCCTCCTCGACGGCCGCTGGCTGGACCCGGCCGACACCCGGCTCCACCTGCGCTCGGTGGTGCTGGGCTCGGGGATCGCCAAGCAGTACGGCTACCTGCCCGGCGAGACCCGGACCATCCTGCTGAACGGCGCCGCCTTCGGCGTGGTGGGCGTGCTCGGCCCGGTGGCCCTCGACCCCACACTGGACAACGCCGCCTTCGTGACCCAGTGGGCGGCCAAGCACGTGTTCGGGACGAACGGCAAGCCGAACGAGCTGTACGTCCGGTCGACACCGAACGCTACCCAGGCCACGGCCAACGCCATCCCCACGGCCATCGCCCTGGGGGGCGACAACCAGGTGTCGACCCAGATCCCGAGCGACGTGCTGCAGGCGGCGGCCCAGGCCAACAAGACCCTGCAGAAGGTGGCCCTGCTGGCCGGCCTGCTGGCCCTGACGGTAGGCGGCATCGGCATCGCCAACGTGATGTCGATCTCGGTGATCCAGCGGTCGGCCGAGATCGGCATCCGCCGGGCCGTCGGGCACAACCGGGCCAAGATCGGGGCCCAGTTCCTCCTGGAGTCGCTCTTCGTGGGGGTGCTCGGGGGGATCGTGGGCGCGGTGATCGGGGTGGGGGTGGTCTACGCGGTGTCGGCCGTCTCGGGGTGGGTGGTGGTCATCGACTACGCCGAGATCCCGATCTGGATGGGCCTGGCGCTGCTGGTGTCGGTGGCCGCCGGGCTGTACCCGTCGATCAAGGCGTCCCGGCTGGAGCCGCTGGAGACCCTCCGGCTCGGGTAGCCGACCGCGGCGGCCGGCCGGCCGCCGCGTGCTGGTGCCGGTCGAGACCCGGCCGGTCGTCCGTACCGCGGGCTGCCTGCTGGACCGGTCGGGGCCAAGCCGGTCGGCCAGAGGGCGAAGGGGCGAACGGGGCCGGCCGCGTGCTGGTCCGATCGGAGCCGGGCCGATCGGCCCGCCGTGCGGGGGTCGGTCAGTAGCCGGCTGACGCCGCGGCTGTGGTCCCGGATCCGCTGGCGGCTGTGGTCCCGGACCCGCCGGTGGCAGCTCCTCCGGCGCCAGCCGCGGCTGCTGTCGTGGCCCCGCCGAGCCCGGCACCCGAGCCGGCTCCGGCGGCCGCTGCTGCGGCTGTTGTTGCTCCGGACGATCCACCGGCGAGGCCCGCCGCGCCGGCGACGGCCGAGCCGGCTCCGGCGGAG